>DAOVXM010000071.1 GCA_030636125.1 Chloroflexota bacterium
ACCGCCAATCACATGCAATCCGCAGGTTGCAGCAATCGGTGGAAAGTAATTAGAAATGATCCGAAGCCTTCATCCGCCGTTTACATATCACACTCATCGGAGATAGAACTGCGATGCATAAAAAATATTACTTCATTTTAATTGTGCTAGCGTTAGCCATAAGTCTGTGGTCGACTGCCTGTACATCAACAACACCTACTGCAACACAAGCCCCAGCCCCGACTGCGACTACTGCTCCCAGTCCAACACCTGAATCTATAGTCGTCCTGGATGGATCGGGGCACGAATTCATCCTGACAAATCCCGCACAAAAGATCATCTCGCTAGCACCTTCCAACACCGAAATATTATTCGCTATCGGTGCGGGAGATCAGGTTATTGGACGAGACTCCTTCTCTGATTACCCGGATGAAGCTCAGCAAGTAAGGGATATCGGCGGCGGATTTGGAGAACTGGATAGCGAGATCATCTTATCACTGGAACCGGACCTCGTCCTGGCTGCCAGCCTGACACCCCCCGAGCAAATTCAAGCATTAGAGGACTTGGAAATACCGGTCTTTACGCTGGCTAACCCTTCTAACCTGGAGGAAATGTTCGCTAATCTACGCGTGGTTGCACAGATCACCGGTCAGGAAGTCCAGACTGAAGCTCTCATCGCAGACCTTCAAAACCGCGTAGCTGCCGTTGATGAGAAAGTGGCCACGCTTGAGGCACAGCCTCTGGTTTTTTACGAACTGGACAGCACCGACCCGAATGCTCCTTGGACTTCTGGTCCTGGAACCTTCATTGACACCTTAATATCCCAGGCCGGGGGCAATAATCTCGGGAATGTGCTTGATGGAGAATGGGCGCAAATCAGCATCGAAGAATTGCTTATCCAAGATCCGGATATCATATTACTTGGAGACTATACTTGGGGCGGAGTCACACCCGAAGATGTGGCCGGTCGTACCGGGTGGTCAGAACTGACTGCTGTGCAGAATAATGAAGTACATCCAATTGATGACAACCTGGTCAGCCGTCCTGGACCACGCCTGGTGGAAGGATTAGAAACATTAGCCAAGATTTTACACCCGGAATTGTTCCAGTGAGACCGTGATCCGGCTTCCTACCTGGACTACAAATATTGAAAGTGACGAGATTAAAATGACTTTTTTCCTTTTCAATATCACATAACCCAATTCGTAATGATACGACCTGTCTTACCTGCATATCTAACCGCCTTGGGTATTCTGATCCTAACGATGATCCTAAGTATAGCTTTAGGTTCGGTCGCCATTCCCCCCAGGGTATTTGGGAGCATGCTACTATCGATCTACCCCGGCTTTTCGATTTCACCAGATTGGCCGGAAACCTTTATTACGATCATCTTCCAAATCCGTCTGCCCCACACGATCCTCATAGCTCTGGCAGGAGCGGCGTTAGCAGGAAGTGGTGCAGCTTATCAGGGACTATTCCGCAATCCCCTGGCTGATCCATATCTGATCGGTGTCGCGGCGGGCGCTGGCTTGGGCGCGGTCCTTGCTCTAGGCATCCAATGGCCAACTGACTTATTAGGTTATTACACCGTGCCGGCAATGGCCTTCCTGGGAGCAATCCTTACCATTGCCATAGTGTATAACCTTGCACGCGTAGGTCAAACAATACCAACCACAACCCTGATCCTTGCAGGTGTAGTAGTCAGTTCTTTTGCGACTGCCTTGACCTCTTTCTTAATGATTCGCTCAGACGCTGAGATCCGCCGGGCGATTTCATGGTTACTCGGTGGTTCCGTCATCGGCGGCTGGAATCCGGTATGGGCAATGCTCCCCTACATCGCAATCGGTCTAGCTACCCTGATTTATTACGGGCATGCCCTAAATGTGCTCCAATTCGGTGAAGAACAAGCTCGAACTCTAGGTTTACCCATAGATCGTATCAAACTGGGATTGATCCTGGCAGCTTCGCTAGCCACTGCCGCTGCGGTGGCATTCGCTGGTTTGATAGGCTTCATCGGTTTGATCGTGCCTCATCTCGTTCGCATCCTTTGGGGTCCCGATTATCGGCACCTGATCAGTCTGTCGATCTTGGGAGGCGCCAGCGTCTTACTCATTGCAGACATAATTGCCCGTTCAATTTTAGCCCCTCAAGTTCTGCCTGTAGGTATTGTCACCGCGCTGGCAGGCGCACCTTTTTTCCTCTGGATTTTACGCCGCGCTAGAAATCAGAATTACTGGTGAAAGGAATTCCAATGCTAGATATACAATCTCTCTCGGTAGCCTACAATCAACGTGATGTCCTGAAGGGGATCACCCTGTCCATCAGTGCAGGAGAAATCCTTGCCATCATTGGACCCAATGGAGTGGGTAAATCCACATTAATCCGCGCCATAAGTGGCGTCCATCCAGTTAGCTCTGGGAGTGTGCGCATTGATGGTCAAGAGCTGATCCATCTTACGCCGATACAACGTGCCCGTTATATGGCTGTTGTTCCTCAAGCTCGCGAACTACCTGGAGCCTACACTGTATATCAAACCGTGCTCCTCGGGCGCACGCCTTACCTGAATTGGCTGGGGCACCCAGGGAAAACCGATCGCAACCAGGTATTTCATGCCCTTGAGCTCACCCAGATTACCAAGTTGGCCGAGCGCAGGATTGGTGAGCTTTCTGGAGGGGAGCAGCAAAGAGTCTTACTGGCACGCGCCCTGGCGCAGGATGCCCCAATTCTCCTCCTCGATGAGCCTACTACCCATTTGGATTTAGAACACCAGTCATCCTTTCTCAACTTAGTGAACGAGCTAATCCTAGAGAAAAAACTGGCCGTGTTAATGGCACTTCATGATCTCAACCTGGCAGCCCACTACGCCAACCGGGTCGCACTTTTATTAAAGGGACACCTGCATGCGATGGGTTCACCCTCAGAGGTGCTCACTCCAGCTAACCTAAGCACAGCATATAACGTGCCAGTCAAAGTTATCCCGCATCCCGATTACGGTTCCCCGCTGATCATCCCGGATGGCAGGGATAGGATGCCAGTCTATCACTAAGACGGACTTGATTTAACAAGTGATTTATCTGAAAAACAGGTGTGCGTGAGGGCGTACGCCCTCAGATACACCTGTTTTTCGGCACTCTCCTCCGATGGATTGAGGTGCAACTAAGGAAGATAAATACGAGAGTCTACTTATACGAGAGGATATGGGCTCAAAGGTGAATGCCAGCAAAGGCTTGGTCATCGTTTACACAGGTGATGGGAAAGGGAAGACTACAGCCGCTTTAGGTATGCTTTTTCGTGCCTGGGGTCGTGAATTAAATACCTGTGTTATCCAGTTCATCAAGGCCAAGGGTGGGTTATGGGGAGAGGTAAAAGCCGCCCAGAAATTAGGTATCGAATGGCATAAAGTAGGTGACGGCTTTACCTGGTTTTCGAAAGATATGGAAGAGTCAGTTGCCAAAGCCCTGTTTGGCTGGCAACTGGCCCAACAGAAAATCTCCTCGGGAGATTATGACCTGATCATATTGGATGAGTTTACCTACCCTTTAATTTATGATTGGCTAGACCCACATGCAGTAATCAAATGGATCAAAGAAAATAAACCAGAACATACACACCTGGTAATCACTGGTCGAGACGCACCCCAATCTCTTATTGATTATGCTGACCTGGTTACGGAGATGCATTCCATAAAGCATCCCTTCGACCAGGGTAACCGTGCTCAACCTGGCATCGATTTCTAATCGCCTGATGAGGATTTACACATTTTAGTATGAGCAGTTTGGTTGCCTTTTTGGCCGCGCTGCAGTTTCTCACTATCGCCCCGGCCTTTATCCGACGGCTTTTCACTCCCCAAGAATTGGGGCGTGCGGTTGGTTTCTTTCCCCTGGTAGGATTAATCCTGGGGGCAATTCTAGCTGGATCGAATTACCTGCTCTCCTTTTTTTTTACAGCACCTGTGACAGCCGCATTAATATTGACCCTGTGGGTACTCCTGACAGGAGTATTGCACCTGGATGGATTCCTGGACACATGCGACGGAATCTTCGGTGGGAATACACCCGAAAAACGTTTGGAAATCATGCGTGACGAACGGGTAGGAGCTTTTGCCCTGGCAGGTGGCGTCTTGCTGCTATTAACAAAATACACTGCCTTGAGCGCCCAACACAATCCAACCTTTGCCTTACTGCTGGCTCCCAGCCTTAGTCGCTGGGGGATGACACTGGCGATCGTAGGTTTTCCTTATGCCCGTTCTCAAGGGCTCGGTCGAGATATCAAGGATCAAACTTCCTGGCGACAGGTATTGCTGGCAACAATCATCGCCTCGGCAGCTGCCTGGTTCACCTATCAATGGATAGGGGTGATTGCACTGGTGTCTACGGGGCTTATCATCTGGCTTGGAGCCAGGTTCATCTTGCAACGCATACCGGGTCTGACAGGTGATATTTACGGCGCTTTTAATGAGATAGCTGAAACGGTTATCCTGTTAATTCTCGTCATCGAGCAGAGCTTATGAAGTTGCCCTTTCCAGGATTGTCCGTCTCAATCTAGGCACCGGTGGTCACTTGCCCCAGCCAGAGGACATTGATAAAGCCAGAAAGCTGCTGGCGATGGTTACGGTTATAGCGGCATTTGCATTCATCTTTTTGGGTCTCTCAAGCCGGACATATTCCACTCAAAAATCCGTTGAGAAAAGACGGCGTTTGGCGCTTATCCGGGAGGCAGTATAATGACACGCATCTTCTTAGTGCGCCATGGAGAAACCAATTGGAACACCCAGGGACGCTTTCAAGGTCAAAGTGATACCCCTTTAAATGAGACCGGGCAGCGGCAAGCTGCCACACTGGGCAATTATCTGAAGGGAGAAACCCTGCAGGCGATCTATACCAGCGATCTGAGGCGTGCCTGGGATACGGCTAGGGTAATTGGCACATATCACAAATTAGAAATCAATCCCAATCCACACTTACGTGAGATGAACTTCGGATCCTGGGAAGGCCTGGTTTACACAGAAATTCAAGAAAAATTCCCGGAGAAATTGGCTGACTGGCAAAAAAATATCATGACCACGGCCCCGCCTTGTGGCGAGAATTTGGAGCAATTGGTCGCAAGAGTACAAGCAGCTTATAGGGATATCATTCATAATAATCCGGAGGGTGATATATTACTCGTAGCTCACGGAGGAGTATTGCAAGTCTTGCTTTGCTTCGCTTTAGATCTCTCACCCCAAAAGTACTGGCAGTTTCACCTGGACCCCGGATCGCTCTCTGAGATAGCCGTTTACTCCCAGGGTGTTATCCTAAACCGTTTGAACCTCACTTTCGATTTATAACAGTGTAGTATGACGGCAAATTATCTTATGGTGCAGGGCACCAGTTCCTCAGCGGGTAAAAGTTTAATGGTTACGGCTTTATGCCACAGTTTTGCCCGGCGGGGTATATCTGTGGCACCTTTTAAAGCCCAGAACATGTCCAATAACGCCGCAGTATGCCCCGATGGTGCTGAAATTGGCCGAGCCCAGGCTGTGCAAGCCATTGCAGCAGGGTTAGAACCTACCGCCGATATGAACCCGATCCTTATCAAACAAGAAGCGGATTCCCATTCCCAGGTTATTGTGATGGGACGTCCCTGGCGTAGCCTGGCAGCACGGGACTACTATCCGAATAAAGATTTCCTCTGGGGTGAAGTCACTGCTGCCTTGGACCGCCTGGGCACTGCCTACGACCTGGTGATTATCGAAGGCGCCGGCAGCCCGGCTGAGCTCAACCTAAAAGCGAGCGATATGGTCAATATGGCAGTTGCCCTTTACGTCAAGGCTCCCGTTCTACTGGTCGGGGATATCGATCGTGGCGGTATTTTCGCTCAACTACTGGGCACCTATTGGTTGCTGCCGCAGGAGGAGCAGGAACTGGTGCGAGGTTTTTTGGTCAACAAATTCCGGGGAGACTTATCCTTATTTCAGGACGGCATCCAAATCCTGGAAGAACGGAGCCATGTCCCGGTTTTAGGAGTTATTCCATATATCCACGACTTGCACATCCCCGAAGAGGATGCGGTTGTCCTGGAAAACCCGTCCTTAGAATTCCAGAGATCAACTACAGAGACGGACATTGTAGTGATCCACTTACCACGCATAGCAAATTTTGATGACTTTGATCCCCTGAATGCGGAAGCTGGGGTGAATATCCGCTATGTGAGCTCACCAGAGGAGATAGGGAATCCCGAAGCGATCATTTTGCCTGGCACCAAGAGCACAGTAGACGACTTGAAGTGGTTGTACGACAGAGGGATTGCCAAAGTCATCCAAGCACACGCACAAAGTGGCGGCGCGGTCGTGGGAATATGCGGCGGCTACCAGATGCTGGGAAAGGCAATCCATGATTCCCATGGAATCGAGTCTCATGATAAGCACATCTCCGGATTAGGGCTTTTACCGATAGAGACCAATTTCGTTTCCGAGAAAGCAACCTATCAAGCTATCGCACAGGTTAAAGGTGGGCCTGCCTGGATGTCAGGCTTACAGGGCCAAACCATTACTGGCTATGAAATCCATATGGGCCTTACCCCTGGTGACAAATCCTGGCTCGAAATCACATCCCGGAATGGACAGCATACTAAGGTGATGGATGGCTCAGTCAGTCATGAGGGGGACATATGGGGCTGCTACATCCACGGGTTGTTCGACAACATAAACTTCCGCCGGGCATGGTTATTTTATTTAGGCTGGCAAGCAAGCCATCCCGACCCTGCTAACAATTTCGCAACTTCATTGACCCACCTGGCTGATACCATAGAAACTGCTATAGATATGCAACAACTGGAGGCTATCCTATGGGAAAGCTCACCCTGATATTAGGCGGCGCTCGTAGCGGCAAATCCGTTCATGCTGAACAACTAGCCAGCAAGCGAGGTGGGAATGTGGCTTATATTGCCACCGCTGAAGCCCTGGATGAAGAGATGAAATCTCGCATTATCAACCACAAAAAAGGTCGCCCCAGTCAATGGAAGACCTACGAAATACCAAGAGGCGTGGGGCAAGCTTTTCGAGAACATGCCGCTCAAACAGACCTAGTGATTATGGATTGCCTGACCATGTTGGTTAGCAATCTTCTGTTTTACACCAGTGAAGGTGAGCAAGAGCCAGATGAACAGGCAGCTTCCAATCTTGTTAAAACTGAGTTGAATGAATTGATAGCCGTAATTCAAGATTGTGATGCAGCTTGGCTCGTTGTTTCAAATGAGGTCGGCCTCGGATTAGTCCCCCCCTATCCACTCGGCCGCATTTACCGCGACCTGCTTGGTAGGGCAAATCAGCAATTAGCAGCCATCGCTGATGAAGTCTACTTGATGGTAGCAGGCATCCCAGTTCCCATTGACCAATTCCGCACATAGTCCTTTACCCATCTTATTCTTCACGAAATATGGCTTGATAGCTCGCCGGCAGCCGCTTGGGGGATAAGCTCCCCGCGGATACGATGGATGTTTTGAGATGGACTAACTGAATCGCTGCTCTTTCCAAACATCAGCCTCGTTATGATACCCGGCCTGCTCCCAGAAACCCAAACGGTCCTGTGTAGTAAACTCCAAAGACCGCAACCATTTGCCGCCTTTCCATAAATATGGTGTTTTGTGTTCTGTGCCTGTGATACGACCAACAACACCACGCAACGGGTATCCATGGTCTGGATCGAGCGGTCGACCATCATAATGAGTGGCCAATAAGAAATTTGGAGCCAGTACCATGTCTAATGGCAGGTTAGTTGTGTAGCCGTACTCGCAGTGCTGGACCACAAATTGGGCGGTGGGTTTGAGCTTGAGGACTCCGCTATCTACCAAAGACTTAATTGAGATACCCTCCCACTCTGTGTCAAACTTACTCCAACGCGTAACACAGTGGACATCCATCTTCAACTTTGTACGGGGTTGCTGGTTCAACTCATCCCAGGTCCACAGGATATCTTCTTCGACCTGTCCATAGATACGAAAGTTCCAGGTGGCTGGATTAAATTCGGGAACGGGTCCATAATGCAATACTGGGAAACGATTGGTCAAAGATTGTCCAGGTGGCAGGCGTCCTTCCAGCTTGACTTGCTCCTCGTTTTCGCGACGATTAAAAACACTTTTCAACATACAACCTCCCATCCAGCTGGATGATAACAACAAATTTAGTAATTTGCGGAATGAATTTTAAAATAAATCTGGTGTCAAAACCGCAAATTACATTTAGCAAATGCCTGGTTGGCGTTTTTATATTCAAGTTACTTTCCGGCATTTGCATAATTGCTACAGCCTGAGATTTAATTTAACTGACGGTCTTCCATTTGTTTTTATTACTCAATTATTATCGCCAATCACCTACAAACGTCAGCCTTGAATATTACCAGATTTGATTTATTCATACAATAGTTGCCACCTCAGCCTCTTCAAAACTAATTGCTGGTATCTTGAAATAAATTAGCACCAGTGCAGTCCAACCAGTCTGGTGACTGGCACCCATACCGGCACCATTATATCCATTGAAGTACTCATAAAATAGCAAATAATCACACCAATGAGGATCAGATTGGAAAAACTCCTGGTCACCGAAAACTGGTCGACGGTCACCTTTATCAGCATTACGTAAAAAGATATTCTGGAGGCGGTGACTGATTTCTTCAGCAGAATCCTTTAAATCTAACCAATTACCAGATCCATGGTGTACTTCGATCTTAAGCGAATCTCCATAATGATGGTGAAATCGATGTTATAGCGTTATCATAAACACTTCGGATCTCTGAGAACTTCCAGGGAAAGAGGCACAAATCACCACCACGAATCCCAAAGAGCCGATACTTCTCAAACTAACAGTGTACGGCAGACTATACGCAACACATATATAGGCAAATCGAAACCCTAATTGAAAGTCAAACGAACTTTTAATCTTGATTTATTGCAATTTTCACAAATATAAAAAAGTTGCTGACAATGCACTACTTTACAGAATGATTTGCATCAAGACAGTGATTGTGATAAACTTTATAACAATCACTGTCCAGAACTATCAGCCTTCTTAGGTAGGAGGGAATCATGTTATACGAAGAACGAATTCGTCGTGAACGGTCAAACATGTCGAAAAGCTTCGCGAAACTGGCCGATTTCCTGCTCGATTCATATGTAGAAGCAGCATTCAT
>DAOVXM010000204.1 GCA_030636125.1 Chloroflexota bacterium
CCCGGTGGC
The DNA here is from genome assembly GCA_030636125.1 of Chloroflexota bacterium. The sequence continues at coordinate 10 of DAOVXM010000204.1, forward strand.
ATGTATACATTAGGTGAGGAATTCTCGATTCGGGATCGGATTTGGCACCTGATTCTTCCGGTGACGATGGGCATGGTGAGCTGGGTAGCGTGGTACTCCCGATTTTTACGCTCCAGCATGTTGGATGTGATCAACCAGGATTACGTCCGAACGGCACGCGCAAAAGGGCAAGTTGAAAGAAAAGTTCTCTACAAACACGGATTAAAAAACGCACTTATCCCACTGGTAACCATGTTTGCTTTAGATTTTCCATATATTTTCGCGGGTGCACTATATGTCGAACTCATCTTTTCGTGGCCGGGTATGGGGCGGTTGTACTATGATGCCGCCACAGATCGAGATTACCCTATATTGTTAGCGGTTCTGATAATTGGCGCGGCCATCGTTATGCTCAGCAATTTATTAGCCGACATTGCTTATGGATATTTAGATCCAAGAGTTCGATACGACTAATCAAGAAAACAACCAGGTTATGTCCCTCAACGCAAGCAACGCCGATATCCACATGGAAGAAAGTAAAGGTTTCCGTCCTCCAGAGACGATGACTGCTTTAGCCTGGAAGCGTTTTCGTCGTCATCCAGGTGCGCTGGTTGGCTCAGTCGTTTTATTGATTATTATTCTTAGCATTACTTTCGCGTTTTTGTCGCCATATGACCCGGAAAAATCGGATATTGCCAATCGATACCAAGCGCCTTCACTCGAACACCCTTTTGGAACAGATGGCTTAGGAAGAGATCTTCTGACCCGGGTTCTGTATGGTGGAAGAGTTTCATTGTTTGTTGGCGTGATGGTTATGACTATTACGCTTGTGATTGGCGTCCCAGTTGGGGCTGTGGCCGGTTATTTTGGCGGATGGATAGACAATATCCTCATGCGGATCATCGATGCTGTTCTTTCTTTGCCGTCACTGCTGATCTTGATATTGTTAAGTGCCATCTTACGTAGTACTGAGTTACCTTTCGTTAAAAGCAATAATGTGATGACCATTGCGGTCGTAATGGGTATCCTATCCTGGCCGACTGTTGCCCGATTAGTACGGGCAATTTTTCTAACCATCCGCGAGACAGAATATGTTATCGCTGCCCAGGCTTTGGGCGCAACCGATCTGCGAATTATGGTGAGCGAAATCTTACCGAATGGATTTGGACCGATCATCGTTGAAGCCACATTGGAAGTCGGGTATGCGATTATGGAAGAATCGGGCCTATCATTTTTGGGGTTTGGCATTATGCCGCCCACCCCAAGTTGGGGCAACCTGCTGAACAGTGCGCAGGGACACTTACTTGAATATCCCTGGTTGGCAATCTTTCCCGGTTTGATGATCTTTTTTACCATCATCTCGATCAACTTCATCGGAGATGGATTGCGGGATGCGCTGGATCCATATAAGGTTTTTGCAAAAATTGAAGAGTAGTAATAAAAAGACCTAACTCAAAATAGAGAATCCCTTATGGAGTAACCGTTTGACGAACAACATTAATCAATCCTTGCTAGAAGTTACAGGCCTCAAAACCCATTTTTTTACTGAAGACGGAGTCGTCAAGGCCGTAGATGGTATTGATTTTAAAATCAAACAGGGAGAAGTGCTGGGCCTGGTAGGTGAGTCGGGCTGTGGTAAAAGCGTCACGGCGCTATCCATCATGCAGCTCATCCGCACTCCTGGCCGCATCGTTCAAGGCGAGATAATTTTTGGATCTTTGGACTTGCGAACGCTTCCAGAGACCGAAATTCAGGACATCCGGGGTAATCGGATCTCGATGATCTTCCAGCAACCCCAAACCAGTTTAAACCCTGTTTACACGGTCGGGGACCAGTTGGCCGAGGTTTTCCATATCCACCAGGATATCGGTAAAGCGGAAGCCTGGGAGAAATCTGTTGAACTTTTGCGTATGGTTGGCATCCCAGATCCGGAGCAGAAAGCCCATGCCTACCCCCACGAAATGTCTGGCGGACAGGCCCAACGGGTAATGATTGCCATGGCGCTTGCAATGCGTCCTGAGCTCCTGATCGCAGATGAGCCTACTACAGCGCTTGACGTGACCATCCAGGCACAAATTCTTGACTTAATGCGGGATTTGCGTAGCCAGTTGGACACGGCTGTGATCCTGATCACTCATGATCTCGGTGTGGTAGCTGAAATTGCCGATTGGGTCGCTGTAATGTACGCCGGCCAGATAGTCGAACAGGCCAGTGTGACGAATCTCTTTGAACAGCCCCTCCATCCTTATACCCAGGGGCTGATTTCTTCAATCCCAGTTCTTGGGGAGCTCAAAGATCGTTTGAATGTCATTGAGGGGGTTGTGCCAAATTTGATTGATCTACCCGAGGGCTGCCGTTTTGCCCCTCGCTGCCAGGCACGCATAGAGCATGAATTATCTATCTGCTTAGAAAAGATACCTGACCTGGAATCAGCGCAACCTGATCACATTGTGCGATGCTGGCTGTACCATAACCACGATGCACACCATGCGTCAATTTCCTTTAATAATTAGGCGCGCTAACATAATTTCACGAGAATAATTAACAGCATGGCAATAGATAAAACAAACGGAAACAACATGGACTTGGTAAAAGTTCAAGACTTGGTGAAATACTTCCCGGTGCGAGGCGGTGTTCTTAGGCGGATCGTTGATTGGGTCCAGGCTGTAGATGGGGTAAGTTTCACCATTCGAGAGGGGGAAACATTAGGATTGGTCGGCGAGTCTGGTTGTGGGAAATCTACTATAGGGCGAACGCTGCTCCACTTGATCGAGCCTACCAGTGGTACTGTAGAATTCGACGGCGTTAATGTGTTTGACCTTAAGAAACAAGAAATGAAGTCCATGCGCCGGGATATGCAGATCATCTTTCAGGACCCATACGCCTCACTAAATCCTCGCAGGCCGATTAGCGATTCGATCATGGCTGGCCTGAAAATACACAAAATTGGCACATCAAATGAGCGCGCAGAAATGGTAATGGATATGCTCCACCGGGTCGGCCTAGAGGATTATCACGCCCACCGCTATCCACACGAATTCTCTGGCGGACAGCGGCAGCGTATTGGTATTGCTAGGGCTATCGTATTGAATCCAAAGTTCATTATCTGCGATGAGCCAGTATCGGCATTGGATGTCTCTATCCAGTCCCAGGTGCTCAACCTCCTTCAAGACCTGCAAGAGGAATTTGGGTTGACCTATTTGTTTATCGCCCATAATCTTTCGGTAGTGGAACATATTTCTGATCGTGTGGCAGTGATGTACCTGGGAAAAATCGTGGAACTCGCTCCCAGGGTAGAGTTGTTCCGTAATCCTCTTCACCCTTATACGCAGGCACTCATGTCGGCTATCCCGATTCCTAAACCCAACCTTGAACGCGAGCGTATTATATTGCAGGGCGAAGTACCCAGCCCTCAAAATCCCCCATCAGGGTGCCGATTCCATCCTCGTTGTCCGGTGGCAATAGAGAAATGTTCGAGAATGGATCCCGAATTTATCGATGCTAAAGCTGGTCATTGGGTAGCCTGTCATCTTGTGGAAAAAAGCGAAAATTACTGACGGAGAATTAATATGTCCGTTGATCGACCGCCGATCGAACCAATCAGGACCAATTTAAAATTTCAATTCTTGCGCGATGAGCAGCTTGACCAACTCCAGGAAGCCACCCTGCAAATTTTAGAAGATGTCGGAGTCCAATTCCCATCTGAGAAAGCACTGGCTATCTTTGCTGGGCATGGTGCTGCCATCGATCACGAATCACAAATTGTTAGACTTCCACAGGACCTAGTTTTTAAGGCCATGGAAAGCGTGCCGCGTTATTTTCACCTGGGAGCACGCGACCCTGATTTTGATTTGCACCTGGAGGATGGCGTTACCTACTTTACCACCGATGGGTGTGGCGTTGAGACAATAGACTTTAATTCAAGGGAGCGGAGACCATCCAAAAAAGCTGATGTAGGGATGATGGCTCATGTGGCTGACTACCTTTCTTCGATTGCCTTTTATTGGCCGATGGTCAGCGCTCAGGATCATGGACGGACTGCACCCCTGCATGAACTGGACGCCTCCTGGAACAATACAGTCAAGCACATCCAGAGCGAGACCCTCATGGGCGAAGTGCCAGCGCGTTATGCAGCAGAAATGGCAACGGTAATTGCCGGGGATAAGGAAGAAATCCGCCGTCGTCCACCGTTTTCCGTGCTGGTCTGCACTATCGCCCCGTTGGTCCAGGATAAAGAAGGGATTGAAGGTGCATTGCTGCTGGCCGAGGCGGGCATACCGGTCGGTTTCCTGGCGATGCCAACCTTGGGCACTACCGCTCCCTCAACCTTTGCCGGTGCATTAGCCATGGGGGACGCTGAGTGCATCAGTGCCACTGTGCTCATGCAGCTCGCCTATCCTGGTGCAGCGGTCTTTCATTCCATTATGCATGCCTATGCCGATCCCAGGACAGGCTCATATGTGGGTTATCCACTGGACGCACGTCATCGCTTTGCGGCTGTGGAGATCGCCCACCATTGGGGTATGCCCACCTTGGGTGGTGCTTTCGGAACCGATAGCCCGCGCCCTGGAACCTGGCAGTCGGCTGCTGAGATCACACTTGATCCGTTCTGGATCGGCATGACCGGTGCGGAGATGGTGACCGGGATCGGCCTGGATGATACCTATACCTTGTTATATCCAGAAGCCATCATCCTGGATCACGATATCTATCAGAGGGCACGTTATGGGCTTATGGATATCGAGGTTAGCCCGGATACTTTGGCGGTGGATGTGATAAATACGGTGGGACCTGGCGGTCATTTCTTGTCCCAAAAACATACTCGCAAGTATATGCGTGATGTCATGAAGCGCTCTCTCGCCCAGCATTTAGACGCTGCGGGAAAATACCGTGACCCAGTAGAAGTTGCTCGCGAAAAGGTTGCCTGGATTCTCGAGAACCACCAGCCAGAGCCGTTGGAGACATCCAAACAAGCTGAATTGACGCGCATCCTGGAAGCGGCGGATCGTGAGATGAATCAATAACCCTTGGGCAACCGGGGAGGTTAGGGAAAACCACCTCCTCCAAGAGAGATTATCAGGTTCTGCTGTGAGGAACAGTTGATATGACGAAAATAAAGCCAATCTATCCTAAGTTCTCTTTAGAAGTGCTCAGCGCTGATGATCTGGCAGCCATCCGCTCAGCAACGTTGGATATCCTGGAGCAAGTGGGTGTGCGCTTTCCATCTCAGCGCGCCTTACACCTGTTTAGCGACCATGGTGCCCAGGTCGATATGGAAAGCCAGATCGTTCGCCTGTCACCGGATCTGGTGAATGAAGCCTTGCGCCATGCCCCGCGTAACTTTGTGTTGTCAGGACGCGCCGAGGGGACCGAATTAATCCTGGATGGTACCTGTAGTTATTTCTCAACAGATGGATGTGGGACGCTGACGGTCGATTTTGAAACAGGAGAACAACGCCCGTCCTGCAAGGATGATGTCGCTAAGATGGCGCATGTGGCGGATTATCTGTCGTCGATTGCGTTCTACTGGCCGATGGTCAGCGCTCAGGATTATGGGCACACTGCCCCCCTGCACGAAATCGATGCCAGCTTTAACCACACAGTCAAGCATGTGCAGACGGAGACGGTCGTGGGGGAACAGGCAGCCAGATATGCGGTGCGTATGGCCG
>DAOVXM010000298.1 GCA_030636125.1 Chloroflexota bacterium
ACATCGTTGAGTTGAGAAGAGCCCGAGTTGACCACATTCACAGTATAAGTTAGCACATTACCAGAGCCAGGGCGAACCAAAGTGGGCGTGACTGTCTTGAATGAATCGATCAATCCCACCTCTTTAACCATGGTGCTGACCGGCTTACCCGTGTTGGAGAACACCACGGCTGTATCTGAAATAAGTTCAGTCCAGGCAGTTCCATATTGGCTGTTCACAATTTCTGTACCGCTGACCAGGTCAGGGTCCACCAGCACTGAGAACCAGCGCACGAGTCTTTCTCCGGTACTCAAGGCAGGTAACGTCCAGGAAATCGTAGTGCGGTCACCTACAAGATAGACACCATCATCGCTCACACTGAGTAACGATGTGCTTAACGGGATGGTTTCAGTCAGCATAGGGTAGGGTGGTACCTCGGTGCTTAAGCCGGTGTTATACACATCGATGGTATAGGTCAAGACTTGCCCGGCAGCCACCACCGGCGGCGCTGTTTTTATTGGGATCAAGTTAGCATAGTGAGTCACAGTGCCAATCGCTGTAGCGGTAATTGGCTCTGAGGTAAATGTACCTAAGCTGTCAGTGATCACAACGGTCGCCGTGTAGTGAGTACCTTCTTCACCGCCGATCGTGCTTTGTCCATAGATGGTGGTCAAAGTAATGGTCTCACCAAAGGCCAGGTCCCCAATCCATATATAAGAAACGCATTTCTCCCCACAATCCGGGCCCTCATAAAACGCACCTTTGGAGGGGATAACTGCCAAATCGTTGAAACTGACGCTAATGCGTTTAAAGTACATTTGGGCTACAGCATCCAGCGCACTGCCTGGGCCGAGATTTTCGATAACAAAAGTAGGTGTGACCGCTGTTTTCCTATCAATAGGGCCTCCACCCGGCTTCTTGGCGATCGGATCCACCATGGCACTGACGTCAAATGTGGGCCCCTGGATCAAGCTGGGCAACACGCTGCCATACTGGCAAACTCCTTCACCTATTGCGCAAACGGAATAATTCTCGTTGATAACTTCGATATCCGCCACATCACCAACGTAAACAGTAAACGAAAATTCAGCAGATTCGTCCGTATCGAGCTCCGGCATGGTCCATGTGACCACGCCACCCGAGAATGAGCCACCGCTGACATAATCGACCCCGTCCGGCACTTGGTCTTGAACCACGAGGTCCGTAGCTAATGACCCCTTGTTTAAAACCGTCAGGGTGTAAGTCATCTCGCGGTTTGAACCCGGCGGATATGGCTGGACGGATTTATGGATATAAAGGATCGGATCGACGACGGTCACCGTGTAGGGTTCACCCACCGCAACCCCACTTTCTGGGTTGGCAACTTGATAATCATCATTGGCGATCACCGTACCACTAAGCACATTATCAACCCCCACTGTGAATGTGAACTCGGAGGTTTCACCCGTATCTAAAGTCACTAACCGCTCCCAGGTGACCATATCTCCGGCAGGGCTCTCCGTACCGTCAGGTCCCGGATCAATCAAAACCGTATTAAGCGGCACAACATCAGTTACCACCACGGGCAAGTCCTGCGCGAACTGGCCCTGGTTGGTGACGGTGAGTTTATAGGTCAGAGGTTTGCCAGGTCCGGGTTTGTCTGGCGTGGAATTCTTATCGATGGCGAGTATTGGGAGTTCGGTAACCATCGTCTCAGCCGTTACCGTGACCGGGTTTGCTATCAGATCGTGCTCGATGACTGCCGCGTTTTGCACCAGCCCTTCAAAAATTGGGGATACGGTCACACTAAAACTGATAACGACATTGGCATCAAAGCCCACATCGCCTTCCCAGAGTATTAACCCATTCGTATAGGTGAGCACTTCATAAGAACTGGCCCAGGCATCATCGTTATAGGTTGTATTGTTTGGGATAACATCGGTCAACCGGGCGCCTTCGGCAGCATAAGCGCCCGTATTACGAATTTCAATGACATATTGCAGCGTGGCACCACCCGTATGGGCCAGCGTGGGCGATACCACCATCGTAGACGTATTGAATTTCGGATAACCTTCCGGCGGGTCAATGGGAGCTGCATGCACCTGGTAGGAAGTCTGGCGTGCAAAGGTTATTACAGCAAGGACAGCCAATAACCCGACAACCACGACAAAGAGCAGCCGGATTCCACCGAAAATACGTGGCTGATTAGAATCGTTCATCTTTAGCCTCCCTAGTGTTCCGTCAGATGTGATTGTTTAGTAAGGATTGAGCACAGACGGAACACTTTAAGTGTTGCGTCATTATTTCCAAACTATAGAGTCACTTTCTCCGCGCAACACTAGTCATACAAAATTCCACTAAGTTAAACAACCCAATTCTCCCCTTAAACTATCCTACTCCCCTTTGAGAAAAGGGTACAGGTGTAACACCCTTGAGCTTACAAAATTGTTGGCTCGCAATAATATCCTTCTCGAGACTCACCTGTGTAGTGGTGCCAACATGGTTACTTATTTCTTCATGTGAAGAGTTAGGTGTTGGGTTAAGGACCTCCACCCAACTAATTTTATTGACCAGCCTGAGTCATATGACCTGGAAGTTGGATGAATTCTCAAATAGATTGTGAAATTTCTAATTTTGTTATATGATTAAACAAACCCTCCTCTAATCATTGTTGCCAACAGGCCAGGTCAAGGATTACTATGCTCAATTACATTGGGGCGAAAAAATGAATGACCTGCTCAACCCCTATATCGCTGGAGCGCCTGTCGTCGAAGCAGATATGTTCTTCGGTCGCCAGGATGTATTCGGCTGGATTGAACGCAGCCTGATGGGCAAATACATTGACCATATCCTGGTCATTCACGGGCAACGCCGCGTTGGTAAAACTTCCATCCTGAAACAAATACCAAACCACTTGCCAGATCAATATCTCCAGGTGTTCTTCGATCTGCAAGGCAGGACCAATACCACGCTCGAACGCTTTCTATGGTGGCTTACCCGCGAGATCACCCGCACACTCAACAGACAGTATGGGCTCTCGCTTTCTGCGCCTGATCAAGCGGCGTTTGAAGCAGACCCGGAAATCCTCTTCACGCATTTCCTGCCCGAAGTACAAGTTGCCCTAGGTGAACAGGTGCTATTACTGACCTTTGACGAGTTCGACACACTGCAGCAACCAGCCATTCAAGAGAGTCTGGCGCGGCCCGTGATCCAGGTCCTTCGGCGCATGATGGAACTGGAGGGTATCTCCTTTATTTTCTCCATCGGTTCCTCCGGGCAAAAACTGGAAAACATGCAGTCTACCTACACCGACTTTTTTAAGTCTGCCCTGTATAAAAAGATCAGCTTCCTGGATCAAACTGATTGTACGGAGTTGATCACCAAACCGGTTGAAGGTGTTCTGGTGTATCAGCCGGAGGCAGTCCAACGCATCTACCAGGTATCCGCCGGGCATCCCTACTTCACTCAGCTGGTATGTCACGAGCTCTTTTCGATGTGCCAGAAGACCGGTGTGCGAGACATCCAACGTGCCGACGTGGATGCCGTGCTGGTGAGCGTGATCGAACGCGGCACGGTCAACTTAAAATTCGTCTGGGATGAAGCGGACGACCTGGAGAAATGGGTGCTGGCTTGCCTGGCCAGATCCCCCGAGTGTAGCGAACTCTCAACGCTCACAGATACGCTGCGCGGCCAGCGCGTGCGCTTTAGCGAGACCGACCTGATCGCGGCGCTGGTGCACATGCAGGAAAAAGATGTCTTGACCGATAAGAACCAGTTCGTGGTCGAGCTGCTGCGCCTGTGGCTGAGGCAGAACCGCCCTCTGGAGCGTGTGCGGGAGGAGCTGGTCGAGGTCAGCCCAATCGCCAACCGGTATACTGAGATTGGCGAGGAATATTGGGAGCAGGGACAGCGCGAGAACGCGCTGGAAAGCTTCCGGCAGGCGCTGGAAGTAGACCCCGGCAACGTTAAAGCACGTGTCAGCCTCGGGATTCTACTCTTAGAGGCGGGTGAACTAGAAGCTGCGGCTTCGGCTTTTGAAAATGCGCTCGTTCTGGATGGGGAGGATGTGGCTGCCCTAGGGGGATACTGCCAGGTTCAGCTCGCCCTGGGTGACCGGACCCGAAACGAGGGGGATGTTGAAAGGGCGATGGGATATTATCAGGCCGTGTTGGCGGTCAACCCCGAACACAAAACTGCCCGGGAACGACTGGCGGACCTGTACAGTCGCAAGGCGGAGGCCGAATTGGTTGCCGGGCAGGACGAAGCGGCCTTACTCGCTTACCAGACCGCCTTGGACTTTACCCCTGAGGATGCAGATTTGGCTGCGCGGGTAGAGCAGGTCATGGCTGCGAAAAAGGCTGACGCCGTTTTTAAGCTGACCAACCGTGCGGAAGACGCCCAGGCCAATGGCGATTGGGAGGCAGCCATCGCTGCCCTGCAGGATGCGCTTATTATCACTGGGGAGGATGTCGCCTTGGAGAAAAAGTTGGCTCAGGTGAAAGCAAGCCAACGCTCTCATCTCCTGGCTACTCTCCCTGACCAGGCTCGCCATTTTGAAGCACAGGAAGAGTGGGAGAAAGCCATCCAGGTCTGGAAAGCATACCTGGCATTGTATCC
>DAOVXM010000336.1 GCA_030636125.1 Chloroflexota bacterium
GATTATATGCCTGCTCGTGAAGCACGGCGACTTGATCGTTTCGAACAATTTGCGAGAGTGGTTTCTCAAGAAGCCATGCGCCAGTCCGGACTTCAAATTCCAGTGAAGGAACCAAGCCGCGCGGGCGTGATCATTTCTTCGGCCATTGGAGGACTCACAACCATTCAAGATGGTATGTTCAAGCTCATGGATACCGGTCCCCGACGTATCAGCCCATTTGTAATTCCTATGTTGATGAGCAATGGGGGCAGCGGATTGGTTTCAATCGATTATGGTTTTACGGGACCAAGTTTATCAGTAGCCTCAGCCTGCGCGTCAAGCTCTGATGGTATTGGTGCAGCCTGGAGGATGCTACGTTCCGGCGAAATCGATATTGCTATAGCGGGTGGAAGCGAAGCTACCATTACAACGATTGGTGTGGCTTCCTTCGATCGATTGGGTGCAATGTCTCGCCGGAATGACGACTATTCCATGACACCCCAACCTTTTGACCTCAACCGCGATGGGTTGGTGATGGGTGAGGCAGCCGCTGTCTTAGTCCTGGAGACTGAGAACCATGCCCGCGCTCGTGGGGCTGGGATCTTAGCCGAACTGGCCGGTTACGCTGCCACCTCCGATGCTTTCCACATCACAGCACCCTCAGATACAGGAGAAGGAGGCGCCGAAGCCATACGCGTGGCAATGGCTAGTGCTGGTGTCACAGCAGATGAAGTCGATTATGTTAACGCTCACGGTACTGCAACCCAGTTGAATGATGCTTCCGAAACTTTGGCGATTAAGGCAGCATTAGGTGAGGCCGCTTATCAAGTACCAATTTCCTCTACAAAATCCATGACAGGACATTGTATGGGCGCCACTGGAGCATTGGAAGCCGTGTTTTGTGTGAATGCGATCCGCAAGAACATCGTACCTCCAACAATCCACTATGAGACGCCCGACCCACAGTGCGATCTGGATTATGTGCCTAACCAGGCTCGTGAGATGGAGGTAAAAGTTACGGTAAGTAATTCTTTTGGTTTTGGAGGGCATAACGCGGTTTTGGTGATACGCGAGTATAATTAAGTGTCAATTTTGGTGGGTTGCGGGTTTTCTCACCGATAAAAATCTTTATAGGAACTAACGGATCGCTAGATACCCGACCTGAGGGGGTGGGGTGTCTTGCGCCCCCTGAGTTCCGGGAGGCTAAAATGGTGCATGCTCAGGGAAACCTGGAAGAGGTGTCACCTCAGGAACTTGCTGATAATCTGGATTTACCCATTTCGGATTACCGTCTTCTTTGCCGAGCTCTAACCCATCGTTCTTATCTGAATGAGCACCCGGATGCTTTAGAAGATAATGAACGCCTGGAGTTCTTGGGGGATGCTGTACTTGACTTTTTGGTTGGCGCCTGGCTTTACAATCATTTTCCGGAAATGGCTGAAGGCGAGATGACCCGCTTGCGTTCAGCTTTGGTCCGTACGGAACAATTGGCTGATTTTGCCCGTCAGATCGAACTGGGTTTGGCGATGCGTCTCGGTCGTGGCGAAGCTGAGGGGGGTGGGCGCGATCGGCCAGCGCTGTTGTGTGGCACATTTGAAGCCCTAGTTGGGGCACTGTACCTGGATGCGGGTATTGCCTCGGTTCAACAACTTGTTGAGCCGATGCTTAGTACAGTTACAAAAAATATCTTGGCTGAAAATAGTGAACGCGACTCAAAGAGTCTCCTGCAAGAATGGATTCAAGCGCGTGGCTATGAACATCCAATTTATCGTATGGTTGCTTCATTCGGGCCTGACCATGCCAAAGAATTTGAGGTCGAGGTATTGGTTGACGGTCGTGTTGTTGGTCGAGGTAGAGGGAATAGCAAACAAGCTGCTGAACAAATTGCTGCCCGCCACGCCTTGGTATCTCTGGGAGCTTAGTCATATAGAGTATGCTTTTAAATTCGCTTGAAATTCAAGGTTACAAAACTTTTGCCAACCGTACTCTGTTTGAGTTTGCTGGTAGTGTAACTGCCATCGTGGGTCCAAATGGGTCAGGTAAGTCTAATATAGCCGATAGCGTACGCTGGGTGTTAGGGGAGCAATCCTACAGCTTGTTGCGAGGTAAAAAGACCGAGGATATGATATTCTCAGGCTCAGAAAACCGACCGCGGGCGGGTATGGCTTCTGCGACCATAATCTTCGATAACTCTGCTGGTTGGCTTCCAATTGATTTTAGTGAGGTAGCGATCACACGCCGGGCTTATCGTGATGGGCAGAATGAATACTTGATCAACGGTCAGAGAGTACGCTTGCGGGACGTGTCCGAGCTGTTGGCACAATCTGGGTTGGCTGAGCGCACATATACTATCATTGGTCAAGGCGTTGTAGATGCCGCTCTGGCTCTAAAAGCCGAAGATCGACGCCGGCTCTTTGAAGAAGCGGCAGGTATCGGCTTGCATCGATCTCGACGAACAGAAGCTCTCCGCCGCCTGGAAACCACACACCGTAACCTTGAGCGTGTACAGGATATTATGGCCGAGTTGCGTCCCCGCTTACGCAGCTTGGAACGACAAGCCAAACGCGCACAGGAATACGATCAGGTGCGAGCTGATTTGCTCGTGTCTTTACGAGAATGGTATGGTTTCTACTGGCATCGCGCCCAACACGATCTGGCTGCGGCTTTTGACATTGCCCAGATACAGAAGGCTGCATTGGAGAAAGCCAGCCAGGAACAGTTAGCCCTTGATGAACAGATGAAGGAATCTCGACAGAAGGTGCAATCCTTGCGTGTTCAGCTTGGCTCGTGGCACCGGCAGTTAGCCCAGTTACACACCCAACGCGAGGAGACCAGCCGACAACAAGCGGTTTCTGATGAACGGACACGTTCTTATAATGAACAGTCTCAAGATCTACGCAGAGATACTGCCAGTTTACAAGAAGAAGTTGGATTGCAAAAGGAGCGTTTGCAAGCTATCGCCATGAATGTTCAGCGTGGAGAGACTGAACTTGCTGATGCCCTTTCCCAGGCTGAGGCCGCACGTATGGAGTTGCAGGCGCAGCAGGCAGAACATGAAAAGGCAGAATTGGTGGTTGAAACTTCCCGGCAAGCTCTAGCTGAGTTAAGTGGTCAGCAAGGAGAGCTCAAGGCGCGCTTGGCAGAGCGCAGAGGCCTTAATGAGCGTCTTGAAGGTGATCTGGAGAAAGTGGCCCAGGCAGTCGCCCAGGCTGAAGAAGCTTTATTAGCTGCACAAGAACGAAAGGAAAATGCCAGTGAGACTCGCCGTCAGGCGGAAGTGAACCTTAAACAAGTTCAGGATGCTCTGGCTGCCCATATGCGGCGTCTGGGAGAAGTGGAAAATGCCAGGAAGGATACCAATGATAAACATGCCGACCTAATTGCACAGAAGGCTCGCCTTCAAGCCGAGCTGGATGTGCTGGAAGGTGCTGAACAATCACTGGTTGGGTATGGGAGCGGCGCCCAGGTGTTGCTAAAGGCGGCACGGGAAAACCGCCTTAAAGGATCTTACGGCGCATTGAGCAGCCAATTAGAGGTATCTGCAGAATTAGAAGTAGCTATTGCGGCAGCACTGGGTGAATATTTGGATTCTGTAGTATTGCAGGATGGATTGGGATCAGAAGCTGCATTGGATATTTTGGAGGAGGAGGCCTCACGGGGGGCTTTGTTGCCTTTGGATGCGTTAGATTCATATGCTACTTTATCATCGGTTCAAGGGGAGGGAGTTTTAGGTGTCGCCGCAGAGCTGGTTTTTACTACTCCAGAGCTTCGTCCTGCAGTGGACCTGTTGCTGGGAAGGACGCTGGTAGTGCGTGACCGGGGCACGGCTCAGCGTATATTATCTGACAAGAACCCAAAGAGAGGCAACCTAACAGGAAGTGAATTTGAACAACTGCGCGTTGTAACTTTGAGCGGAGAGGTGTTCCTAGCCAGTGGACCCATTCTGGCTGGTCGGGAAGGGAAAATCACCACTCTCAGCCGCCCCCGTCGCCGGAAAGAGATGTTGAGTGAGCTCAAAAAAGTGGAAGACCAGGTAGCCAGGCTGGTTGAAGAGCTCGGTAGGATCGACAAAGAGCTTAAAGCCCTCCACAGGGAAACCGAATCCTTGCAGGGTGAGGCAAGCTCGGCGCGCCTTGCTGCAGAGCAAGCTGTAGAAGTACATAATCAAGCGAGTGTAGTCGCAGAGCAAGCGGAACGGGAAGTGCGTTGGCAGGAAGATGGTCGAAATCGCTTACAGAACGAGATTGAACGCGGGGTCAAGGAAATCGCTCAGATTAA
>DAOVXM010000021.1 GCA_030636125.1 Chloroflexota bacterium
ATATATTGGCAATGGCTACTACTCCTCGTCTGAACCTAAACGAATACTGGCGATACGGTGAAGTGTTCAAAGGTAGCACACCCTTCAACCGCGCTGTTAGTCAAGCATACGAACCTGGTTCAGTGTACAAGGTGTTAACCATGGCTTCAGCTCTGGATAGCGGCGCAGTTACACCTGAAACCTCGTTTCTGGATACAGGTGTATTCGAAATTGGTGGTGCGTATATTTACAACTGGAATTCAGGAGCTTGGGGACCTCAGGATATGTGGGGCTGTTTACAGCATTCGTTGAATGTTTGTCTTGCCTGGGTAGCTAGTGAGGTGGGTGCCAAGGATTTCTATGATTATATGCGTGCATTCGGATTCGGTCACCTCACCGGTGTCGATCTGGCGGGTGAGGTCGCTGGTCGCTTAAAAGTTCCCGGAGATTCGGATTGGTATGATGCAGACCTGGGGACGAACTCATTTGGACAGGGTGTGTCAGCAACTCCGCTGCAGATGGCTATGGCTATATCAGCGGTTGCTAATGACGGAAAATTAATGGCTCCACGTATCGTACGGTCTATGGTAGATAAAGGCCGTCAGTTTAACACCGAACCACGACTGATCGGGATGCCAATCTCCGAAAAGACCGCAGATACATTAACGGAGATGTTGGCGGTCACCTTAGAGGAAGAAGCATCTGATGCTTTAATTGAGGGTTATCGCGTCGCTGGCAAGACGGGAACCGCTGAAATCCCCACGCCTTACGGTTACTCCATTAGTGCGACCAATGCATCCTTTGTCGGCTGGGGCCCCGTTGATGATCCAAGATTCCTGGCTTACATATGGCTAGAGAAACCGACCTCTTCTCCTTGGGGTTCCGTGGTGGCAGCACCTGTTTTCCGCCAAGTAGTGGAACGTTTGGTAGTTTTGATGGATATACCTCCGGATCGTGTACGTCATGCTCTATATAGTCAATAATTTTTATTATAGACCAGACATATTTTGTGATTTGTTAAAACGTGTCTGGCCTTACGGTTTGGGAACTAAGAGGAATTATTAATATGCTGTTCCTGGCTGATGTTTTTGAAGCGCTTACTGGTATTCGACCTGATTGGGCCAGCCAGGTAATAACTGAAACATGTATTGATTCTCGACGTGTGATACCGGGAGCCATGTTCGTATCGTTATCGGGCGAACGGGTGGATGGTCACGATTTTGTTAGCGAAGCCTTTAGGCGAGGCGCTAAGCTGTCGATAATACAACGAGACTTATCATCTCAGTTTCCGGTTATTGATTTAATAGGCAAAGCAGAACCGCCAATCCTGCAGTCTCAGCAAGAGCCCATCTGCCTTTTGGTTGAGGATAGCCTAAAAGCCTTGCAGCTGATTGCGCGCTTTTATCGGAGAAAGCTAGCCTTACGTGTTATCGGCATTACAGGTAGCGTCGGTAAGTCAACTACGAAAGAGTTAGTTGCAGAAGTTTTAGAACAGCGTTATCGCACCTTAAAAAATCCAGGTAATTTAAATAATGAGATTGGAATGCCACTCACACTGTTAAGTCTGAGCGAAGGACACCAAACAGCCATTCTGGAAATGGGGTTTTACGTTCCAGGGGAGATTGCATTCTTGTGTGATCTGGCGTTACCTCAAGTTGGGGTTGTTACCAATATTGGCACAGTACATGCTGAACGGGCTGGATCGCAAGATGCTATTGCCCAAGGTAAGGCCGAATTGGTTCAAGCTCTTCCACCGGCTCCTGAAGGGACAGCGATCCTGAATTACGATGATTCTAGAGTGCGCGAAATGGCTGAGCAGACGCAAGCCAGGGTTTTCTATTATGGCCTAAATCCTGAGGCTGATTTATGGGCTGATGAAGTTGAGGGCTTAGGCTTGGATGGCATCCGCTTTCGCCTGCATTATCGCAATGAAATCCTCCATTTACGTATTCCCCTAATTGGACGGCATTCGGTCCATACAGCGCTACGTGCATCTGCAGTTGGTCTCGTGGAAGGATTAACCTGGCAGGAAATCGTTGGTGGTTTGCGTTCAGGACGTGCGCAACTCCGGTTGGTGGCAGTACGTACTAAAACTGGAGCGATACTCTTAGATGATACTTACAACGCTTCGCCTGAATCGACCCTTGCTGCGCTTAACTTGTTGGATGAATTAGAAGGAAACAAGGTAGCTGTCTTAGGCGATATGCTTGAGCTAGGTCCTTACGAGTGGCAGGGTCACGAGATGGTAGGCGTACGAACGGCTGAGGTGGCGCAGGAATTGATTACTGTGGGAGAAAGGGGACGGATGATCGCCGCAGCAGCACATCGGGCTGGCATGAAAGGGCGTCTGATCACTGAGTTTGATAATAGTCAACAAGTGATCGATTATCTGCGACCCAGGTTGAGTGACCGCGATGTTGTCCTAATAAAAGGTTCACGCGGGATGCGTATGGATCGTATCGTAGCTGCATTGGAGTATCGCCAATGACCCAGGCACCTGTAGCCATCGCTCTGGCAGGGTTTAGCTTTATGCTGACCGTTATTTGGGGTACACCATTATTGCGCATGTTGAGCCACTTTAAGGTCGGTAAACAGATCAGGGTTGAGGGGCCTCAACGTCACTATTCCAAATTAGGTACACCCACGATGGGTGGTGTGATGATTGTAGCACCGGTTGTTTTGATTACGGTTCTCTTGAATGCCAGTTCTTTGATCGGCTTCAGTGTACTCGGGCGATCCGTGTTGTTGCCAATGGGCGTGTTGGTATCTTATGCTTTGTTAGGTGCAGTTGATGATTGGGAAGGATTACGTGGTCGCCGGGAGCAAGGTGAAGGTCTTCGAGCTCGCACTAAGTTTTTCTTACAGGTGTTATTCGCCTTAATCGCCGCTCTTGGTTTGAAGTATGTTCTGGACGTTCCAGAGATGTTCCTTCCAGGGGTTCAAGGTGAGATCGAGCTTGGAATCTTGTATATACCGCTTGCTACCTTTTTGATTGTAGGTTTTTCAAATGCGATCAACCTGACGGATGGTCTTGATGGGTTGGCGGGTTTGATTTCAGCAACTGCGTTTGCTACCTATGGTGGAATTGCTCTTTTTCAGGGGCAGATATTCCTGGCTCGCTTTTGCTTCACTATGGTTGGGGCGATATTTGGTTTCTTGTGGTTCAATGTGCATCCAGCACAGCTTTTTATGGGTGATACAGGCTCGCTTGCTCTTGGCGCTACTTTGGCGGTTGTTGCCTTGATGACAGGGCAGTGGATTATTTTGCCCATCATAGCGGTGATACCTGTCAGCATTACGCTCAGCGTGATCATACAAACGACCTATTTTAAGATTACACGCAGACGCTATGGAGAAGGGCGACGAATTTTCAAAATGGCTCCCTTGCAGCATCATTTTGAGTTAAGTGGTTGGAGTGAGACACAGGTCGTGCAGAGGTTTTGGTTGGTCAGTTTATTATCCGCCATGCTCGGAGCGGCGTTAGCATTTGTTTAAGTGTCTCAATTGTTTTGAGGTTCACATATGCGAGATTGGAGCGATCTAAAAGTGGTTATCCTTGGAGCAGCCCGGCAAGGCACTGCGCTGGCGCGTTATTTTGTCGAGCGGGGGGCGCGGGTTGTGCTTAATGATCAGCGCTCGGCTGATCAATTGCAGGTCGCCCAAGAATCCCTGGCAGATCTACCTGTCGAATGGGTCTTTAATGGACATCCCATGAATTTGTTGGATGAGACTGATCTGGTGTGTATCTCGGGTGGTGTGCCTTTGACGTTACCGTTTGTTTTGTCAGCCCAGGAGCGTGGTATCCCACTCTCAAATGATTCTCAGATCTTTCTGGATGAGACCCCCTGCAAGGTGATTGGGATTACTGGATCAGCAGGTAAGACGACTACAACTATCCTGGTGGGTCGCATGGCTGAGGCAGCTGCGAAGGCGTCCACTTCACCAGGGAAAGATTGGCAGGCTTGGGTTGGAGGGAATATCGGCTCACCTTTGATCGCCGATATAGATAAAATCGAACCGGATGACTTGGCTGTGATGGAATTATCCAGTTTTCAACTTGAGATCATGAACTCGTCTCCACAGGTTGCTGCGGTGCTTAATGTCACACCGAATCACCTTGACCGGCACCTTACGATGGAAATTTACACTGCCGCGAAAGCTCGCATACTGGCCAACCAGACTGCTTCTGATGTAGCTGTGCTTGGACGTGATGATCCAGGGGCTTGGGGATTGGCGGATAAAATGCAAGGGCAGTTGGTTTCCTTTGGTTTGTCCGAACCCATGGCTGGCTCTGGTACTTATTTGCGGAATGGGGATATTTGCCTCAGAACCAGGGAATCAGACACCTGGCTCATGTCACAGGAAATGGTTAAATTACGCGGAGAACATAATCTGTATAATGTTTTAGCAGCCTGTGCGATTGCAGTCGCTTCCGATCTCCCCATTGAAACGATGCGAGTTGGTGTCGATGGCTTTAGTGAAATCCCTTATCGCCTGGAATTTGTAAGGTCGTGGGGTGGGGCTGAGTGGTATAACGATTCTATTGCTACTGCTCCCGAGCGATCAATGGCTGCTATCCGTTCATTTGATGAACCCCTGGTTTTGTTAGCCGGCGGTCGTGACAAGAACTTGCCATGGGATGAATTCGCTACCTTGGTACGTCAACGAGTCGATCATCTAATTTTATTTGGTGAGGCTGCCGAAAAAATTGCCAGTGCTGTGGGTGACATGGCTATGACTCGTTGTTCCAATCTTGAAGAGGCTGTTGTTATGGCAGCTCAAGTTGTCCGTATGGGAGATGTCGTTTTACTGTCACCCGGCGGGACTAGCTTTGATGAATTTCTTGACTTTGAGGAGCGAGGAGAATGTTTCAAACATTTAGTGATGCAACTGTAAAAGGGGATAAGAGTCCCCAAGGGGAGTCTTCGCGAGGCGCGCCGCGTCGCCGTCCCGTACAGCTAGGGATTGATGTTCCCATGCTCTTGGTAAGCGCTACGCTGGTTATCTTTGGCATTTTGATGGTTTATTCAGCTAGTTGGGATTATTCTTTGGCTATCTACGATTCTCCCACCTATATTTTTACTCGCCAATTGCTTTGGTTGGGACTGGGATTAGGTGTGGCAGTAGGGTTGACATTTTTAGATTATCATTTTTGGCGTAAACTGGCTGTACCTGCCATTCTGGTAACCATCCTTCTCCTCATTACAGTCCTCTTTGTGAGTGACATTCGTCATGGTGCGGTGCGGACATTATTTGGTGGCTCGTTCCAACCCTCTGAACTGGCAAAGTTAACAACGGTAATCTACCTGGCAGTTTGGTTGTATGCAAAAGGTGATGACCTCAGCGATATTAGCCTTGGTTTAGTACCTTTGGCAGCGATATTAGGTATATTAGGTGGGTTGATTATTGTTCAACCAGATTTGAGCGCCGTCATTACCATCTTCTTCCTTGGCGGGACGTTATTTTTTCTGGCAGGTGGTGACCTGCGCCAGATTGGCTTGCTGATTTTAATGGCGGCGTTGGTGGGTTGGGTAGTTGTGTTCGTGAATCCCACAGGCGTAGAACGTATTGAAAGTTATCTTGCTGGATTAAGAGATCCCACTCAAGCTTCATATCATGTGCGGCGTTCGCTTGAGGCGTTTGTAAAGGGAGGTTGGTTTGGGGTAGGTATAGGCAATGCCCAAACTAAGCTAACTGGCTTGCCAGTTCCACCCACTGACAGTATTTTTGCTGTAGTCGGAGAAGAAACGGGTGTATTCGGAGCAACAACCCTGGTTGGGTTGTACGGAATCTTGCTATGGCGTGGCTTGGGAATTGCCCGTCGAGCGCCTGATGGCTTGGGCACCTTGCTGGCTGCCGGTCTAAGTTTGTGGTTGGCAATGGAGGCATTTGTTAATATGGCAGTGATGATCAACCTACTGCCTTTCGCCGGTAACGCCTTGCCATTTATTAGTGCTGGCGGTTCGAATCTACTTGTGTCGTTTGCAGCAGTAGGGCTATTGATGAATATCTCTCGCCTTTCTGTTAATAATCAAGAAGAAGATGGGAGGCCTTTCGGTGCGGTTGTTAATTTGCGCTGGCGGAACAGGCGGCGGCGTGTATCCGGCGCTCGCCGTTCTGCAAGCGGTCGTACAGGATGATAACATCACGCATGATGCGAGTGATGGCGAAAGTCTCGTGCATGAAAATACCCTCTCCTCGGCATCACTCAAGCAGTTATTATGGGTTGGTGGAATTGACGGCATGGAAGAGAACTTAGTCAAGCGAGCCGGAATCTCCTTTGAAGCTATCCCTGCAGCAGGAGTGCATGGGGTAGGTTTGAGGGCTCTTCCAAGGAACCTGTGGAAATTAGGTCAAGGTATCCTTGCCTCCCTTCGTTTGTTACGCCAGTTTCATCCAGATGTTTTGTTCTTTACAGGTGGTTATGTCGCAGTCCCTATGGCCCTGGCTGGTCGCCTACCTGTGTCTGGAATGTCGCGCCCGCGTAGTTTGTTGTATGTTCCAGATATTGAGCCTGGTTTGGCATTAAAGACCTTGGCTCGTTTTGCCGATAAGATTGCCGTCACATCCGAGAACTCGCAGGCGTATTTTCCTCGACAACGCCGTGTGGTTGTGACTGGATACCCTACCCGACAAGATTTGCGGCGGTGGAAGCTGGATGAGGCTTGTAACGCATTAGGATTATCCGTCGATGTGCCGACCATGTTAGTTTTTGGAGGTAGCAAAGGAGCGCGTTCTATAAATCGAGCGTTGCTAAAGGCATTACCGCAGCTATTATTGGATCTTCAGGTCATCCATATTAGCGGACAGTTGGACTGGCCAGAAGTGGAAAATGCGCGCAGGCAACTATTAGAATCGCTGGAACCTGAATTGGCAGACCGTTACCGGGCATACTCATATTTGTACGAAGAAATGGGCGCCGCATTAACCGCTGCAGACTTCGTCCTCTCTCGTGCGGGTGCTTCCACACTAGGTGAGTACCCCCTATTCGGATTGCCGGCAATCCTGGTTCCTTATCCACATGCCTGGCGGTACCAGCAAGTTAACGCAGAATATTTGGCTCAGCGCGGTGCGGCAATTGTTGTACAAGATGGGGACTTACAGGAAAGGATTTTACCGCTCGTGCGCGAGTTAATTGATGAGCCTCACCAACTGGAGAAAATGAGTGTAGCTATGCGTTCCCTGGCCAACCCAAATGCGGCTCAGAACATCGCCGACCATATGTTTGAATTGGCATCAGGTCGTGGAGGTGAACAATGATGACTTTGACCTTTGCCTTTTGGTTGAGTGTGGTTGTGTTTGGAATTATTGGTGCGATGCGTGGCTGGGCAAAGGAGTTCTTGGTGACGTTCAGCGTTATTCTAGCGCTTTTCTTATTGGAAGTTCTCGGGCGTTATTTTCCTCCAGTTCGCGAATTTTTTGCTCAACCTAATGGCAGTTCCGAGTTTTGGGCACGCACGATTATTTTGCTCGTTCTGGTTTTCTTCGGTTACCAGACACCCAATATTGCGCGGATGGCTTCACCTCGTTTTGCTAGAGAACGCTTGGCAGATTCGTTGTTAGGATTTTTTCTGGGTGCTATAAATGGTTATCTCATTGTTGGTACTTTGTGGTGGTTCTTGATTGATTCGGGATATCCCTTCCCGAAGGTTATCACCCCACCTACTCCGACTCCCGACATTATCGCATTTCTTCCTCCAGAGCTATTGAGCATTCCAACCATTTATTTTGCAATTGCAATTGCATTTCTCTTTGTGCTGGTTGTATTTATTTGAGGTAGGAAACTAGATGACACATGTGCATTTGATTGGAATTGGGGGGAGCGGCCTCTCGGCAATTGCGCGCGTTCTTTTGGAACGGGGTGATGTGGTCAGTGGTTCTGACCAACAGGAATCACCCTTTGCGCAAGACTTGCAGGCTGCTGGTGCGCGTGTCTATCGTGGCCACAATCCCGAGAATATCACAGGTGCCGATTTGGTAATTCGTTCATCTGCCGTATCGGATGATAATGTGGAGGTAAAAGCCGCGCGTGCTTTGGGAATCCCTGTCCTCAAACGCTCGGAGTTCTTGGGTCAATTGATGGAAGGTTATCAGGTGATCGCCGTAGCTGGCACACATGGTAAGACTACCACGACTGCCATGATTGCTTGGATGCTATCCGCTTTGAATCAAGATCCCTCCTATATCATTGGAGGTGTCTCGGACAATCTGGGGACAAACGCTCATGCTGGTCAAGGGTCTTCCTTTGTGGTTGAAGCTGATGAATATGACCGCATGTTTTTAGGGCTGGAGCCGGAGATAGCTGTGATAACCAATGTGGAGCACGACCACCCCGATTGTTATCCCACGCAACAAGACTTTTTCAAGGCTTTCCAGCAATTTATCAGCCGGCTGACTCCAGGTGGAGTTATATTTGGTTGTGTAGATGATCCCCAGGCCAGACAATTATTACAAAGAGCGCGGGAGGATGGTATCGACCTTCGTTCTTACGGCTTAAATCGCTTGTTGAATGGAACATTGCCCGATTATTTTGCCCATGGCCTTTCACCTGTGGAAGGCAGCGGCTTTTCATTTGAAGCTGTAGTCCCACCTCAGGAGGGTAAAGATTCAAAAACTGTTCAAGTTACCCTTCACGTGCCCGGCAGGCACAACGTGCTCAACGCTTTGGCAGCCCTTGCAGTGGCGGACGAATTAGGTTTACCGCTTATAGAAGTTGCACAAATCTTAGGTGATTTTCGTGGCACCAATCGTCGTTTTGAAGTCCGAGGAGAGGTGGAAGGTGTCACTGTAATCGATGACTATGCCCATCACCCAACGGAGATACAAGCTACGTTGTCAGCGGCTCGTGATCGTTACCCTGAGCACGAGATATGGACAGTTTGGCAACCGCACACCTATTCACGCACTCGTAAATTGTTCGCCGAATTTTCCGTCTCTTTTAAGGATGCTGACCATTTGATGGTCACTGATGTGTATGCGGCTCGTGAGGCTGCTCCCACAAATGGATTTTCGTCCAAAGAGCTCGTAGACGCAATTTCCCACCCGGACGTGCAGTACGTGAGTGACTTTGACCAGGCTGTACACATTCTGGCAGATCGTCTTGGCAAACGCGATATCTTATTGGTGCTCTCAGCAGGAGATGCAGATCAAATAAGTACTAAGGTATTAGAAGCTATCCAGGATTCTCCATAGGAGCTACCCGTATGAGCGATACGAAACAAACCTATCAAGCTGAGATACTTTCTGCGCCGATCCTGGAGCTACGGCCTCGACCCAAGGAAGAGGCAGAGGCTAAAGGACTGGCAGCTTCCTCAATCGATTCAAGCAAATTCCCCTTCTCGCGTGAGGTGATCCAACGCCTTATTGATCGGATTAAGGAAGAGTGAAATTCTTCTTTGACTTTTTGGTTGAGCTGGTGACTTGCGGATGTACTAGGACCAAAAAATTGTGAACTTTGCACCTTTACACTCGAAATCCCCCGAACTGGGACCATTAAGGGCTGTGTTTGGGAACCGTATGCGTATGCATATACCTTTAGCCCGGTTTACTGCCTCTCGTGTAGGAGGCCCTGCTGATGTGTTGCTTGAGGTTAATTCTGCGGATGAACTAGCTCAAGCTGCCATAATACTGTGGGATCAGGATATACCGTTCGTGATCATCGGTGGTGGCTCCAATGTGTTAGTAAGTGATCTGGGCATACGCGAGGTTGTGATCATTAATCGGGCGCGCAAGGTTCGCTTTGACGAATCCTCACAGGTTCCAACTGTTTGGGCTGAATCCGGAGCAAACTTTGGCGTAATTGCTCGTCAAGCTGCCACTCGCGGGCTATCAGGTCTGGAGTGGGCTGCGGGTATCCCAGGTACACTAGGCGGTGCCGTGGTTGGGAATGCTGGTGCACATGGTGGTGAGGTTGCTGGCAACCTTGTCGTGGCAGAGATCTTGCAACAACGAACATTAATGCAAGATGATGTGCCGCAACGACAAGAATGGCCTGCTGAGAGGTTTAAATTTGCCTACCGAAGCAGCGTGCTAAAACCGAGCTCTCGACCTACGGTCATCTTGGCAGCCTTAATGCGCTTAGAACATGCTTCTCGGGAAGATGTTCAAGCGAAAATCGCTCAGTTTGTGGATTACCGGCATCGTACTCAACCACCGGGAGCAAGCATGGGTTCCATGTTTAAAAATCCTAAGGCAGATTATGCTGGTCGATTAATTGAAGCGGCTGGTTTGAAAGGCACTCGTATTGGAGATGCCCAAATCAGTAACACACACGCTAATTTCTTTATAAACCAGGGTCAGGCATCAGCCTCAGATATATTTGCACTGATCCAATTGGCTAAGAGGAGTGTTTTCGAGAAGTTCGATATTGCATTGGATCCGGAAATTGAATTGATTGGTGATTGGTCTGAAGTCACCAGTTGATGGCTTAATAATCTTTTTTAGGCAGGTATATTGAGAATTATGAGCAATAAAGAAAGGCTCCGCATAGGCATGATCTTTGGTGGTCGCTCAGGCGAACACGAAGTGTCGTTGATGTCTGCGCGCTCGGTATTATCAGCATTGGATCCAGAGAAATATATTGTGACCCAAATCGGTATCACTCATGACGGCGTTTGGATGGTTGGTGATGGCGTCCTGGAGGCAATGACTGCAGAAAGCTATGCATTGCTAAAACCGGCTACAATCCTACCTGATCCCAGCCGGCAAGGGTTATTCTTGATCCGCGGATCGGACCGTGGTGAGCTCCTTGAGCACTTATCCGGATTGGATGTAGTCTTCCCGTTGCTCCACGGGACATTTGGCGAAGATGGCACGATGCAAGGACTTTTTGAGGTTGCTGAGATGGCTTATGTGGGTGCTGGAGTCTTAGGATCATCAGTTGGCATGGATAAAGGCGTCTTCAAAGACGTGATGCGCGCAAATGATATTCCTGTGTTGGAGTCAGCTATTATCCTACGTAGCGAGATTACAGCTGATTTGGATGCCGTCTTGAATAGGTCCGAACAGATTGCTTCGTATCCACTCTTTGTCAAGCCAGCCAACCTCGGTTCCTCTGTAGGTGTGAGCAAGTGCAAAAGCCGCTCTGACCTCCTGGAAGGAGTTATGGAGGCAGCTCGCTTTGACCGTCGGATTCTTGTAGAGCGGGGTGTCAAGGGTCGTGAAATTGAAGTTAGTGTGTTAGGCAATAATAACCCGCAGGCTTCCATACCTGGTGAGATCATTCCTTCTGGCGATTTCTATTCCTACGAGGCCAAATACCATGACGGACGCTCAGAGTTACTCATTCCCGCGCCCATCTCTCAAGAACTGGTTATGCAGGTGCAATCAATAGCAAAGAAAGCCTACCAGGCAATTGATTGTGCTGGAATGGCACGCGCTGACTTTTTATTGGATAAGGACACCGGAGATCTATATTTGAATGAGTTGAATACTATTCCTGGTTTTACTACCATCAGTATGTACCCTAAGTTATGGGAGGCCAGTGGAGTACCGTATCCAGACCTGGTCGATAAATTAATCGAATTAGCCCTGGAACGTAAATCCGAAAGGGACCAGACTGAGCGCAGGTATTTCCGGACCTGACTCGTAAATAGAGAAGGCTTTTATGACACATACGGATAATTACTTTGATGGTTATGATGACAGGCGCTCCCGACGAAAAAGGAGCTCAGATAGTCGTGCCAAGAAAGCAAACCAAAGGTCAAGAGCGAGTCGAGCTCAGATTGGACCTCGACCCCTGCCACCAGTGATGGTTCGAGGTGGAAGCCTAGGCATCTCTCTTCCGACTCGTAAGCGCAAGAAACAGAAGGTGCGCCGTCGCTATGATCTGACCCTCAACGTACCCGGCGCAGAAATGCGCTTACCGGCTGTGCCTCAGATATCCATTGGTATCCGTTTAATATCCGGTATGCTAGTAGTGGTTTTAGCTATGCTTCTTTACCATTTATGGAGCTCGCCAATATATCATGTAGAAGGAGCAGAGATTGTTGGTTTACAACGTTTGACCAGCCTAGATGTAAATTCAGTCATGGATCTCGCCGGTGAATTAATTTTTACTGTGGATGCAGAAGGGATCCAGCAAAGATTGCAAGAGGCATTTCCGGAGTTTTCTTCAGTTACGGTGAGTGTTGGATTGCCCAGGGATGTTTCGGTAACCGTGGAGGAACGACTGCCGATTTTAACGTGGAGGCAGGATGGACGCACTGTATTGGTCGATGCCAATGGAATTGCATTTCCATTGCGTGATCAGGCTCAATCTGGACCGGCGTTGGTTGTTGATGCGTTTGATTCCCCACCA
>DAOVXM010000052.1 GCA_030636125.1 Chloroflexota bacterium
TATTTCCACCGGTGGGTCCTTGGGGTAGCCAAAGTCGGTTACCATCGTAGTGAGACTGCAATCATCGTACAGGTTCTTAACGTAGCCCGTATAGTCCTGTATGGCCTTGTTGCGCTTCGTCACGATTTCCTCCAGATGCGGCTCACAGTGGAAGAAATCTGCCAGTTGATGTACAAGATAGCGAAAGTAGACGACATCGCGTCTCACTCTTTGCAGCTCGTTTATCAAATCGTCATTTTCTTCTACACCACCCTGGACCATATATACTAGTGAACCGCCTGGAAACGACACCAGATCGGTGAACTGTTTAGGTGTCAATTCACCTTGGTTAACAAAGGGATGGCAGTGCACATCAACAATTGACAATTCAGCTATGTCTAACATCAGATTGTTTCCAGATACATATTGCGTTCCCATGGATGTACATGCAGATCATAGGCAGCCAGTTCAGAACGCTTTACCTTGAGGAACTCGGGAAAGATCAATGGTCCTAAAGCCTCTGCGATAATTCCGTCGGCTTCAAATGCAGCCAAAGCTTCGGGCAGTGAACGTGGTAGAAACTCCAAGCCGCGTTTTTCAGCCTCTTCCGTTGATAGGTGACCGGCGTCTTCTTCGAATGGTTCTGGCGCTTCGGTTTGATTGTGTATTCCATCCAAACCAGCGGCCAGTACAGCTGTCAAGAAGTTGTAAGGATTGCTGGCGTTATCACCTGAGCGATATTCTATGTGTCGTCTGCGACCCATGCTTGGAATGCGAACCAATGCCGCCCGGTTTCCCACCCCCCAGCAGATGTGCGCTGGAGACCACGAGCCAGGCAGCAGACGTTTGTAAGAATTCACGATCGGTGAGCCAACACCGACCAGCGCAGACGCGTGTGTGAGCAAGCCGCCAAGAAAGTGCATTCCTAGTTGTGACAAAGGTTCTTCATCAGTCTCGCCTATGCTTAGATCACGTTTGCCTTCCGCATCCCATATGCTCAAGTGCAGGTGAAGTCCGTTTCCGGGTAAATGGGCGTAAGGTTTGGGCATGAAACTGGCCACCCAACCGGCGTCGCGCGCCAGGGCGCGGACTACCTCTTTGAAAGTGAGATAGTCGTCAACCGCTTTGAGCGGTTCATCATAGCGTGTCGTGGCCTCGTATTGGCCTGGGCCGTACTCTTTGCCCAATTGCTCCACCCGCACACCCATGCCGCGCAAGCTATCAATGATGCTCTGCCACAGCGAATAATGTCGGTCAAGTCCGGCCACAGTGAACATGCCGTCGGTATCGGCTGGCTGGTACTCACCGTCGCCCACCGGCACAAATAGAGTAAACTCTGCCTCAAATGCAACCCGCAAATTCAACCCTTCCGCATCGTAGGTCTCAACTATGCGTTGCAATTGGGTACGCGGGCAACCTTCCCAAGAAGAACCATCGTCAGCTCGCATGAAGGCGTGCATGCGCGCCGCCGCATTGCGATATGGGATAGGCGCATAGCTGCAAGGATCGGGAATGGCAAGAAAGTCGCCCGTTTCTGCCGTAAAGATCGAATCCGGTGCCATGTGGTCTGCCAGGTTGAAATCCACGTCCGCTTTTGCAAAAACAACTCCCTTGTCAAAAACCCCTTCAAAGCGCTCTTTCGAGACCATCTTGGTGCATGATCTTCCACTGTAATCGTGCCAGATCACCCACAGATGCTCGATACCATCGCTCTTGAGAAGGTTTTGTACTTCCTGTATGTCCATCATTGTTACTCCCTCTCTCTTTGTGATAAGGCAATGATAAGTTTAGCCAGCAATGCTGTGCGCGGTACAATGCTGTTCAAATCGATGTACTCATCTGGACTGTGGTCTAGACCGCCTATTGGACCCAGTCCATCCAGCGCAGGTGTACCCTCTGCTGCTGCAATGCTTGCGTCAGAGGCACCGCCTGTGCTAGCAGCATTAACTTCAAATCCCAACTCTCGCGCAGCTATCTGCGCCAGTATTTCAAGTTTCACCACAGCCGGCGTGCGTTCCATAGGTGGGCAATATGAGTCTTCTACTGCCCTAAAAACAACCTTCACGCCAGGGAATTCTGTCTTGGTGAGTTGCTCTCGAAATTTATATTCAAACTCCCCCATGTCATCTTTTGTTAATGCACGCAGATCAACCCGAGCTTTGGCATAGTCAGGAACGATGTTGGGGGCCATTCCACCTTCAATGTTGCCAGTGTTGACGGTCAAACCCGGTTTAAGCCCGTTTAGTGTGTTGAGGGTAATCACTTGATGCGCCAGTGCTACGATCGCGTTGCGTCCTTTCTCAGGCTCCACTCCGGCATGCGCTGACTTACCGAAAGCTTCCACGATATACCAACACACACCCTTTCGAGCACTGACAATATCCCCATTTTCACGCGCAGCCTCCAATGTCAGCACAGCGTCAACCTTGTGCGCTTCAGATTGGATGAGCGGTTTGGAATGACGTTCCCCCCCAATTTCCTCATCTGAGACGCAGAGATAAGAGATACTCCTAAAATCGTCAAAGCCGATCTCCCCAAGAGCATCCAGCGCGTAGATACCGGTCAAGAGCCCGGCTTTCATATCGCAGGTGCCCGGACCAAGGATTTTGTTGCCAAGGATTGTCATCGGGCGTTCCTTCGCCGTTCCGGTCGGAAATACTGTGTCAGTATGTCCAAGTAGCAAAATTCGTCCTTGTCCTTTTCCCCGAAGTTTGCCAAGGAGATCATCGCCAAAATCAGCTTGGGTATGACGTACTACGGCAAAACCCAACTTTGTCAGACGATTCTCAAGCCAGTCATTAACCGCATCAACCCCTGCCTTGTCGTGGCTACCTGAATCAATGCTCACCAAGGTTCTGAGATCATCCAAGTAGGCGTTAAGTTTACCTTCCAGAAAGGTCACTATAGGCTCAGTCATGACTGCTACCATCCGGCATAGTGGGCGATTGCCTCATCGCTCACTATGCCTGTTTCTACGTCCGAAAGGGCTTGATCCAGTATGGCGACACCCTCATCGGCTTCGGCTTCTGTCAGAATAAGCGGGGGCGTAATCTCTAGCACATTGGAGAACATGCCCACATAAAAGACCAGCAAACCCAGTTCGAACGCCCTGTAGGAAACCTTTGCCGCTTCCTTGGAGGCTGGAACCTTGGTGTCCTGGTCCTTGACCAGTTCAACACCCTGGATCATGCCCAAGCCGCGCACGTCACCTATGAGCGGATGTTTGTCCTGCAAGTCACGTAACCTTTCGTGTAGATACGCACCGACCTTACGTGCGTTCTCCACCAGGTTATCTTGTTCGATGGCTTCGATGGTGGCCAGTCCGGCCGTACAGCTCAAAGCATTCCCCGCAGTGGTAAACAGTGCCAGGGAGAGACCTACATCAAGAATCTCTTGGCGGGCAACCACGGCACTCAACGGAAGCCCACCGCCCAGCGATTTTCCGAGAATGACTACATCTGGGGTAACGCCAAAGTGCTGGAACGAAAACATCTCACCCGTGCGACCCATGCCCACCTTCACATCGTCCACGACCAGGTAGATGTTGTGACGGCGGCATACCTCCTCCAACATCGGCAGAAAGTGAGCAGGCGGCACGATATCACCACCATCACTCTGAATGGTTTCTATGATAACGCCGGCTACATCGTCGGGCGGGCAGATCGTTTTGAAGATGTAGTCTTCGAGAAAACGAATGGCTCTTTCCCCACAATCACTGATATCGTCGCCAAAAGGGCAGCGATATAGATTGGGATACGGCACTTTTACTACGTTACCACTGCCGATGAACTGCGTTTGGGCGATGTGCGCAGACATGTTCATCGAAGCTGCCGTCGAACCGTGATAAGCACCGATGAATGAGACCATGCGACGCTTGCCGCTCGCCAATGGCAACAATCGCCCTACAGTTTCGCTGGCATCAGAACCCGACAATCCAAACCACACTTTCTTGCGAAAGTCACCGGGTACAAGCTCAATCAGCTTCTCAGCAAGATGCAGGGCGGGCTCATGCATACCGGAAACGAGACCGGCGAAAGTTGTGCGGTTGAGCTGTTCAACCACCGCTTGCTTAACATGTGGATTGTTATATCCCGTATTGGCTAGTGCCCATCCCGCCGTAAAGTCAAGGTATTCTTTACCCTCGACATCACGCAACCGGCTTCCCTCCCCACTATGGGCAGCGAAGGGGAAGAAACGTATCTTAATGGCGTCTGAAATGAGACTAGAGTCCAAATCGTAGACCTGGTCAACAGTTACATGTGCCATAAGTCATTTTCTCCTTTCCGAAAAGAAGCTTTCCATTCTTTATCCTATTATGGCTATTGAAGAAATATGGTCGCAGAGCACAACAACGTTGGAAGCCAGTGCAAGTACTCTTGGATGTTTTGGTCCTCACGGGGCAATATCAGTGGAGTTTGAAGTTGCTTCAGGTTGGACCTGCTTCCTCGGCCATTTAAACTCTAGCCCGCCAGTTATACCCGCTGGCCGGAGGATCAAAATTGCGATCAGGGCTATCGAAAGAAACACCTCCGTTAAACCTGAAACGGTGAAGGGGAGGAAGCTGGAAAGATTGATGGCGTTTTCGATGCCGCGCATACCTTCAAAGATTGCCGTAACGACAAGCGCCCCTACAACTGCTCCGCTGACACTGCCTGTCCCGCCAATGATGAGCATCGTGATGATGAGAAATGTCTGTTTCAAGAAGAAGGAGACTGGTGAGAAAGAGGTGATGAAGTGTGCCCATAACACCCCCGCTACTCCCGTTATGAACGCGCTGAAGATGAATGCCACCCAACGTACGATCACTTTGTTTATGCCGATACTGGCGGCAGCGTGCTCATCTTCACGCGAAGCACGCAGTTTTAAGCCGAGCGACGTCTCCCGGAACCAATAGGCAAGGATGACAAAGAGAATCCCGAAAGCGGCACTTATCCACAGAGTAGTGAAACGTTCAATGCCGAAGATCGTGCGGGCGCCATTGGTCACCTTATCCCAATTGATGAGCACTCTATGGATGATAACCAGTAAGGCAAACGTAGCAATTGGGGCTGCACTTGTAAGGCGCATCAGTGGAAACCCAACCACCGCCGCTACCAGCGTCGCAATCAAAGTCCCGACCAGTAAGGCAGGGAAGAATGGCAGCTGTACATCCGCCAGCATCGGGTATAGGTTAGGCAAAGCGATAGACTTCATCTGGGAAGTCATCGAAAATAAGATCGAAGCGTAGGCAGCAATTCCCATGAAGCCAATTTGAGCGAAGGATAGCACACCTGAGTTACCCATGAACACCTGGAGGCCTAAAACCAGCACCAGGTTGATGAACAGGACAATAGTAATTCGCTCTAATAATGCTCCTCCAAACAAGCCAACGCCCAGCGCAATGAGAACGAGTGGAATGATGAGTATGACCAGCGTGGAGTTTTGATGCAACCAGGATGTAAACTGCCGTTTAGTTTGCGTCATACTCGCTCCGCAGAGTATGTGCCCCGAATCAAGCCCTGGGGCCGGAAAAGGAGCACCAATATCACTATTCCAAATGTAAAAGCTTCCCGATAGACCAATAACCCCTGCGGCAGCATAAGTTGAAGGCCGATATTCACAAAACCGAGCACGTACCCCCCCACAACAGCCCCGGTCAGGCTTTCCATGCCTCCAATCACAGTGGCGACGAAGGCAATGAGGACTGGCGTAAGCCCGAGAAAGGGCACAACTGACCCGATTCGCCCAATCCAGAACAGCGACACCAACCCGGCCAGAAGACCGCTGATGGCGAAGGCTGTGGCGATAACCTGGTTGGCACGCACACCCAGTAAGCGAGTCATCACAAAGTCATCAGCTGCCGCGCGCAGCGCACTGCCAAGGATAGTGCGCCTGAGAAAGAGTGTGAGGATTCCCAACGTAGCCAGGCTGACCACCAGGCTCACGATGTTACCCTTTGATATTAACAACTCACCCACGCTGATATTTTCGATGAAGAATAAGGGGGTTCGCACCGCTCTGGGTCGGGGTGAGATGAACAGCGTAGCAGCATTTTGGATTAAGGCGCTGACCGCAAATGAGGTGATCAGCATGGTGGTGGGGGAAGCGTCACGCACCGGACGGAAGGCAACCCGTTCCAGCAGTACGCTGGCTGCTACTGCCATCATGACGCTGACAATCGCCACAATGATCCACGGAAGCGATCCCTCTCCAAAAACAAGCAGTGAATAGGCGCCAACCAGCACTAGTTCGCCATAGGCAAAGTTGACGAGTTTCAGTATACCGTAGACTAGCGCCAGCCCAAGCGCCATTAGCGCATACAGACCACCCAAGCTCAAGGCGTTGATCAGGAACTGTAGAATCTGGTTCAATATCTCCATGGTCCTATCCCTCTGACATGCAGTTAGTTGGCAGTGCCCAGGTACGCACTCACCAAATCCACTCGCGTGCGTAATTCTTCAGCCGTACCCTCAAACTCGATCCGACCGGTATTCAGCAGGTAAGCGCGATCTGCGATTTCGAGCGTTCGCTCAACATTCTGTTCTACCAGCAGGATAGTCACGCCCGTATCGCGCAACTGTGCTACCAATTCGAACATCTCCGCTACCAGCTTTGGCGCCAGACCCAATGAGGGCTCATCCAGCATGAGTAGCGACGGTCGGGACATTAAACCACGGGCGATGGCGAGTTGCTGTTGCTCTCCACCGGAGAGAGTTCCTCCCGGTTGTTTGAGGCGCTCGCCAAGAATCGGGAAGCGTGTGCACAACTCGTCTATGTCTTGTTGAATCTCTGCACGGTTAGAGCGTATGGCTGCCCCCAGACGCAAGTTTTCCTCAACTGTAAGGCCGGGAAAGATACGTCGTCCTTCTGGAACCAACGCAATGCCCTTACGCACAATCTCCTCAGGAGATTTGCCGACAATGTAATCGCCCTCAAAGGAGATGATCCCTTTTGTCGGTTTGAGCACACCAGCGTTGGTCAAAAGGGTTGTGGTCTTACCCGCGCCATTGACTCCGATCAATCCCACCATCTCGCCCTGGTTTACTTCGAGCGACACGCCGCGCAAAGCGGAAATGGCACCGTATCTAACATGAACGTCCTTAAGCACCAGCACGGCTGCTCTCCTGGACTGGAGCCCCCAAGTAAGCCTCAATCACCGCGGGGTTTCTACGAATCGCATCAGGTGAGTCTTCGCCAATCGTATGTCCGTAGTTCAGCACGTGAAGCCTATCGCACAGCCGCATGATGAGACGCATATCGTGGTCAATGATTAACAATCCACAGCCAATTTCCCGTGGGATGGAAGCTAATGTTTGCAACAAATCCTCGCTCTCTATCTCACTAAGCCCGGCAGCAGGTTCATCTAGCAGTAAAAAGCTGGGATTTGTCGCCAGTGCGCGCGCAATTTCTACATAACGTTCCTGCCCATAAGGCAGCGCATTAGCAGGCGTGTCGGCTAATTGTAAGGCTCCAAAGTTCTCTAGCACTTCAAAGGCTCTTTTTTTGGCCTGCCGGCGTGTAAGACCTGCGCTGACAGCCGCAACCTCGACGTTTTCGAGAACGGTAAGACCCAGGAAAAGCTTGAGTGTTTGGAAGGTACGCGCCAGCCCAAGTCCTGCTATTTTGTGTGGGGGCCATCCGGTAATGTCAATGTCACCAACCCGTACCTGACCTTTGGTTGGTTTAAGGAACCCTGTAATGACGTTAACGAAGGTGGTCTTTCCTGACCCATTGGGACCAATCAACCCCAGAATCTCCCCTCTTTTCAGTGTCAGGCTTACAGAATCTAGTGCTCGGAGCCCTACAAAGTCTTTAGTCAGACTTTCGACATCCAGAGTTGCTGCATTTGGGTTCAAATTTAACGATGATGGCAAAATGCATTCGTCCCAGTAGGAGTCCTTGTGGGATTTTCGAAGAACCCCACAAGGAACTCGTTGTAATTACACCAGCGTCTGTTGGTTTAGGGATCGGGTGGTGATTCAGGGGCGATCCACCCGGCGAAGGATGGTACACCGCCTTGCACCACTACGATAGCGACTTCTTTAAGCGGCTGGTGTCCCTCTTCCGCGCTGGTCCAGTCTAGCTTACCGCTCAACAGCGTGAATTCCATCTCCTCCATGGCTTTAGCAAGTGCTGCACCCTCAGAAGTACCGGCCTCCTCCATGGCTTCGACGAGTATCTTCACAGTATCCCATCCTGGGAGAATGAAAGAAGTCTCCGGTGCTACGCCATATTCTTCTTCGTAGAGTTCGATGAATTCCGCCATGCCCTCGCCCGCTTCAGGGCCAAGGAATCCGTGTGTGGCGAAGTAAATATCATTACCCAGGTCCGCACCTAATACCTCGAAAAATTCGGTTGTGTCATAGGCGTCACCGCCCATGATCGGTGTCTCGATACCAGCTGCGCGCACCTGGCGGACGATGGTGCCTATCCCAGGCATATAGGACGAGATGAACAGCCCATCGGGTTGCTCAGGCAGTCCTTGCAAACGTTGTATCTGCGCCGAGAAATCCTGGTCATCCTGCAGGAAGGTGTCCTCTGCGAAGACTTCACCGCCCAGAGCCTCGAAATGCTCGATAAAGTAGCGACTCAGTGATAGGCTGTAGTCGATACTTGTATCGGTCACTGCATAAGCCGTCTCCCAGCCCAGCTCATTAAAAGCGTATTCGGCGGCACCAGCACTCATAATGTTGTTCCACATCACCGCGGTGAACTGCTTATCACCCAGTGCTTCCGATCCGTAGAGGGGTGATGAGGCGCAGGTTGAGACGCCTACCATCCCTGCCTCTTGGGCAGCCTGGCTGGCTGGACCGCCGATGTCAAAGTCACATGGCGCGATGAAGACCTCGGCCCCCTGATCGATAAGTTGAAGGGCGGCATTTCCTACGGTCGCAGGGTCGGTCTTGCCATCCAGTTCAATGAGCTGTAGCTCACGTCCTAGCACACCACCCGCTGCGTTTACCTTATCAATCATCAGCAATGCACCACTGCGTGGCGGCTGATCGTAGTCAGCCATCCAGCCTGTTGCGTTGAATACAGCACCGATGATCAGGGGTTCCATCTCTTCTTCCTCTTCCGGTGGTGGTTCTGGCTCCTCTGGAGCTGCAATTGGTTCCTCTGGTTCCGGCATGGCAGTGGGCGCCGGGGCGCAACCACCCAGGATTATGCTGAGAACTATCACCAGGGTGATAGCAAATGAAATAACTATTCTGTTCTTCGCTGACATGAGTTTTCTCCTCTTCTGATGGCTTATTAACCGCGAATAAAAGTATTCTGACTTCAGTGATAAGCTGTGGTGAATTTTTTGTTTATTATTTCATAAGCACCTTCCTTTTGAAAATATTCTTTGGATTACTATCTTCCGATACATTGTCCCTCGAAAACTTGCCGTCGGTTACATTCTGGATTATGAAATGTGGAGTCGCAAACAATACTATCGTTATGTAAATCAAGATGCAGTTATAGGTTTTGTAACTCCTTGTACAAATTAAGCGCGTGCAAGCCCTCATCGCATATCTGGCGGATTGAGGTGTTAAATCTGCTGCGCCATATTTCTTGGTCTGGATGGATGACAGGAATTCCTCCGATCTTGTGAAGTATTGGAATTGTAGGCGTAATCACACCACGCTCGATATCCGACAAGTGACTTGTTGGGAAACCGGTCGCCGCAGATAAGTCCGATTGGCGCAGACCCATTGATTTCCTTGCCTCACGGATGCGGTGTCCAATCCCATATTCTTTAACCGAAACCATCTTGTTCATGAAAAATTATGTCTCGGGTAGATAGCAATCAAACCGGAATTTTTTAGCAGGGTATAAGTATCAAAAGAGACGATACTTATGTTTGAATTTAATTTTACACCATTTCGCTGGAACCGTGAAGTGAACAAGTTTATAATACTTCATGAATAATTATCCTTCCAAACATGATTGTCAAGCGCTATTCTGAAAGTTTTAACAACCATTTTTAGCAAAGAGCTCTATTCCCCCTCGCGTTTCAATTAGCATTCTCTAAACGTGCAGGTGATTAATTCAATCACGTTGAAGAAATTTCGAACATGTAAAACGAGGAATGTGCGGTTCGACCCTCGTTTGGGGTGGTGCTCTCAACTATTTTGGTAGTCTCAAGTTGAAATTGATTATACCTTTCATATTAATTATGATTGTTGCCACTTTCGAGCTATCTCTAATTCGCCGTTATATTGAACTGCACGCCCAGGGGTTAAAGTTATCCATTTAATGTTTGCGGGTTCGAGTCCGCTAGGGGTCATCGCCGCAAGACGATGTCTGGCTTGTCGCAAGACTTCGTCTGGCTTAGGGAGAACGGGAGGAAAACACCCCGTTCTCCACACATTTAAGGATTATTGAACCGCTCAACAGGTCGAGCAGTTTTTGTCTTCATTGCGCTTCGAAAGTATGTGGAAATTGGAGGATTTGGGGCTAGAAATTGATACAACCACACCAAAATCCGGTGGTTAGCGGTTCGGCGA
>DAOVXM010000490.1 GCA_030636125.1 Chloroflexota bacterium
AGTTGGCCGCGGCCAGATCCTCGTCGGAAGCCACTTCAGGTAGCACACTTTCCAAGGCCGGGTCGAAGAATCGCCCAATAGCGCTGGAGATTGCGACCATGATGTATAACCAGGCAATGCTGTACGGAACCAGGAATGGGATCATCACCACCAAGACCGCTCGCAGTAGATCAGAAATGATCATAATACGTTTGCGGTTGTAGCGATCCACATACACACCAGCAATAAGACCAACCACGATGCTCGGTGCGGCCGTCGCCATGAGCATCAATCCGACACTCAGTGCTGACCCTGTCAAACGATATACCATAATGGAGGCAGCCAGCGATGTGA
Source organism: Chloroflexota bacterium (assembly GCA_030636125.1). The sequence continues at coordinate 334 of DAOVXM010000490.1, forward strand.
GTGAACTGCCGATGGTCGATATAAGTTGCGCAGTCCATAAAAAAGAAAAATCTCGATTGCGGAAAACAGCCAATGGAGATATTTTCGAGGCTTCTGGGCTGGTAGTCATTTGATTATGCCCTCCTATAACGTAAATCCCCGGACCCCCCGAGGTTGTATATGTTTATCACGCTGAAGGCTAATAATACAATTAGTGCGGTTGGGCCTAAATGCATCGGTGGTTTCTGTTGTCTCCTGCTCAACTGCTTAAAATGTTGCGCCATTGTTGCCAAGCTATCGAGTCAATTACGCCGCGCAACACTAGATTATTGCCTACCAAATGCGCTGTTAAGATTTTTCGCGATCAAGCATGTGAACCAATCTGATATATGTTCACATGAAATCCGAAAAACATATTATACTGTAATTGTCCGAATTGTACTATATGAGTTGCATTAATCGCTGGAACTTTCAGTTTATCAAAAACATTACCTACGATGATAGAACAACAGCAACTGGAACAGGCGATCATCGCCCAAGAATCTTTGCGGGGCATGGTCGATGATACGATCATAGATGCATCCATTACTGCTTTGCGTAAGCAATTGGCGGAACTTGAATATTTCTCTCTGGATGAGCGGCGTAAACAGGTCACCGTAGTTTTTGCCGACCTGGCTGGCTTTACCGCCATGTCCGAACGCATGGATCCTGAGGAAGTTCGAGCGATCCAGCAATCATATTTCTCAGCAGTCACCCCTGCCATCAAAAAATTTGGTGGAGCTATCGAGAAGTACATCGGGGACGCAGTTCTGGCAGTTTTTGGATTGCCTCAGGCCAGAGAAAACGATCCCGAGAACGCTATCCGTGCCGCGCTGGAAATGCAGGCTGCCCTCGGGGAGCTAAACAATGATTTAAACTCTCAAAGGGGCATAAAACTCGCCATGCGTATTGGGGTGAACACCGGTATGGTCTTGGCGACGGTTGGACAAGGGGAGAACAATTTTTTAGTCACTGGTGACCCGGTCAATCTGGCCTCTCGTTTGGAAAGCGTCTCTCCAAACGGAGGAGTGCTGATTTCACATAACACTTACCGTCACATACAGGGATTATTTGATGTGCAGGTTTTGGAGCCGATCTCAGTCAAGGGCAAGGTCGAACCGCTCCAAGTTTACCTGGTGGAAGGTGGTAAGCCCAAACTATTCCGCCCGGTCAGCCGAGGCGTTGAGGGGGTAAAGACCCGCCTGGTAGGCCGCGAGTCGGAAATTAAATTACTCAAAGATAGGCGATTAACTGCATTCCAGGAGAAAAAACTTCAAATGGTGACGGTTATCGGTGATGCCGGTGTGGGTAAATCGCGCTTGCTTTATGAATTCGAGAAACAGTCTGAGCGAGATTTGGCAGAGATCTATGTTTACCGAGGGCGAGCCACTCGTGAAACACGCAACCAACCCTATGGGCTAATACGAAACCTGTATGCTTTTTATTGCACCATCCAAGATAGCGATCCTATTGTTGATGTCTGTCATAAGGTAAATACCTGCCTCCTTGATATTCTGGATGCCAGCGAAGAAGGCCAGATGAAATCGCACTTCATCGGACATTTGCTGGGCTACGATTTTTGCTCCAGTCCCTATCTTACGGATGTGTTGGATGACCCTCAGCAGGTCTATCACCGGGCGCGCATCTATCTGGAAGAGTTTTTCCGGCGCTCAGCTAGGCTTGCCCCAACCATGATCTTGCTGGAAGATATCCATTGGGCGGACGATAGCTCACTGGATCTGATCCAGCGCTTGGCAAATGAACTACGTAATGAACCTTTACTTATCGTATGCCTGGCGCGCCCATCCCTATTCGAGCGACATACCCGCTGGGGCGAAGACCAGGTTTACCACTACCGCCTGGTGTTAGCTTCACTCACAGGGATGGATTGCCAGAGGTTGGTGAAGGAGATACTCAAAAATGTAGAGCGTATCCCCCAGGAGTTGCTGGATTTAATCGTACATCGTGCTGACGGGAACCCTTTCTACGTGGAGGAATTAATCAAAATGATGATTGAGGAGGGAGTCATCCTCACCAGTGGTGAGCGATGGCTAGTGGATACTTCCCGTTTGCAGGAGTTGCGCGTGCCTCCGACTTTAACAGGTGTGCTACAGGCTCGCCTGGAACGTCTACCTGAACCGGAACAAACCGTGCTGCAAGAGGCATCTGTGGTGGGTCGTATGTTCTGGGACCAGGCTATCCACCATATTATGCAGACTTCAAATGAGCAAGGGGATGAAACGAATATTCCTCGTGCATTAGACGCGCTGGGAAAAAGGGAGATGATCTTTCGACGCGAGCTTTCTTCCATTGCCGATGCGGAAGAATTTATCTTCAAGCATGCCTTGCTGCGTGAGGTCACATACGAGAGCGTGTTGAAGCGTTTACGCCGGCTCTATCACAGCTTGGTTGCTGACTGGCTGATAGAGCAGAGTGGCGGCAGGTCTGTAGAGATTAG
>DAOVXM010000342.1 GCA_030636125.1 Chloroflexota bacterium
CTTCGGGGATCAATATATATTGTTCGAGTTCACCATTTTCTATAGCTGCCCTGGCTGAGGGCTCATCCATGTGTGTAAACTCAAGATTGGGTGGTATATTCTTTGGAATTTCAACGATCGTGCCGGATTTATCGACAATGCCAATGGTTAATATATGTACACGCTTGGCTACTTCCGTTCTGGCTTCTTCTTCACTACCTGTGGCTGATCGTTGGTAATCCTGAACCATATAATACGCGTTAAAAGCTAGAAGAATTCCAGGCATGAGGAATGTAAGCAGCCAAAAGGATGGCTTTTTAAGCATTGTACGGATTTCGTGTTTCGTTACCAACCAAAAATTACGCATATTTTTCTCTATAGCTGAAGGTCTATGCAAATGCCGGAAAGTAATTTGAATATAAAAACGCCAACCCGGCATTTGCTAAAAGTAATTTGCGGTTTTGATACCAGATTTATTTTTTATATTCATTCCGCAAATTACTTAATATCCTTTAATTGTGGCAAGCACGGACTTGATTGAGAGTGTCTGTCCATAGCGCAGCATCCCAGTCCGGAAGATGCGTGTGGCTACCCAAACTACAAAGATGGTTGTACTGACTAATATGACCCAGCTTAATCCCAATTGCCAGATGGGTATCGTGCCTAATCCCCAACGCAGCGAGATGGTCATAAAAGCCGTCGTTGGGAAGAGAGTCATAAAAATAAAAGCTGGTTGGGTAGGATTGGTAATCAGCAAAGGTAGCATAAATAGTGGGAACATAAAGAACATATTCAGAATACCGGAGATTTGTTGACCTTGTTGAAGTTCGGTAATGACCCCTCCGACCGCTACCATCACAGCCGAGAGTAATGCATAGGCTGGAAAGAAGAATAGTAACATTACTCCAAGGTACGTCCACGGTACCTTAGCCGTGTGGAGTAGTTCTATGTAAGGACGTGCAATAAGAATCCCTAATATGATTACCAGGACATAGATGACTAGCTGTGTCAGTGCGGCTGCTATTAAACCTCCGGTCTTGCCACTGATAAGTTGTTTTGAGCTTACCGAGGTGATCATGATCTCCATAGTTCGATTTTCTTTTTCATCTACCACCACACCCAACATGTAGTTAGCGGCATTCATACTTGCAAAAACGAAGAAGAAACAGGCGAAGATCGGTAAGACATAATTGAATATACTATTCTGGCTGAAATCCCGGTTATTGGTAATATCGATCACAGTAATGTCTGGACCTTCAAGTAAAAGGTTGTGGGTGCTTTTAGGAAGGGCATCTATCAGATTAATACGGATGAAATCATCGAACTCACGCCAGATGTCATTATCAGGCGGCTCTTCTAGATAGTACAAATCTGTGCGGAGGGTCTGCTGGTAGTCCGGGGGTAAAACCCAAAAAGCCTGAATTTCCTCGCTTTTTAGGGCCTCAATAGCGGTCGCTTCATCAGTGTAGGATAGTATTTCTATACGATCTTCTGAATCTGGTAAATTGGTTTGCAGGTCGATCTTGAGCAACCCAGAATTATCCACATACCCAAAGGGTTTATTATTCTCGCTCAAAACAAATACCAGTACGGCAATCCCAATAATTGCAGCCATAAAAAAGGGCACTGCCAGAGTTCCAATGATGAAACTGCGTTTGACAACAGTGTTACGGTATGCATGTTTTGCGATTAACCAGGCGTTATGCATGGCGAGCCTCTAGTTTGTGGGAGTCATTTTGAACCACATTGATGAAAATGTCATCCAAAGAGGGCTGCTCAAGCTCAAACCGATCAATCTTAACATTATCGCGTGTCATAAGTGCTTTGAGAACCGATTGCGGATCGGCACCAATTTCTAGCGCCATGTGCCAAGCGCCGTTTTGTTGGCGAGCCTCAACCACACCGGGTAAGTCTGAAAAATCACCTTGCCCGGACACCTTAATCGCGTTACCGGCGAAATTACGCTTGATCTCATCAACAGGGCCATATAATACGCTCTTTCCAGCGTCAATGAGCACGATCCGGTCGCAGAGGCTCTCGACCTGAAACATTTGGTGTGTAGACATGATGATGGATTTGCCGGATTCCCTTTGTTCTTCCAGTACCTGTTTGACAAGTCGTGTGTTTACCGGGTCAAGGCCCGCGAAGGGTTCGTCGATTACGATGAGGTCGGGATTGTGTAGGAGGGTGGCAATGATCTGTGCTTTCTGCCCCATGCCTCTGCTCAGTTCCTGCACTTTTTTGTTACGATGCTGGTAGAGGTCAAAGCGCTTAAGCCACTCTTCCAGTTGATCCCGAGCAGTCCTTTCATCGAGACCCTTCAGCGTTGCCAGGTAGATGAGGGTTGGTTCAAGTTTGAGGTCTTTGTAAAGACCTCGTTCCTCTGGCAAGTAGCCAATGCGGCGTTTTTTGGTAAGGTCTAAATTCCCACCAAATATCTTGACCGTGCCAGAATCGGGTTTGAAGATATCCAGCATCATGCGGATAGTTGTGGTTTTGCCTGCACCGTTTGGCCCAAGCATGCCAAAAATCTCGCCTGGTTCCACAGTAAAGGACACATCCGCTACGGCTTGCGTATTGCCAAATCGCTTGGCAAGTTGGGATACTTCTACGGTATACATCTTAAATACTCCTATGCTGATAGGCGCTAGTGCAGTGTCAATCCTGAAGTGGTGAGTTATTGAAGTTCAAGTGACACTGCTAAAGTGGACTGTCACCGAATATTCAAGACCTCAAATTATGATTGACAGAACACTAGTTATCTCCTGACCTACTTTTTTCATTTAGCGCTGCTCCAATCGCAACACCTATACTGACGCCGATGGCGATTCCTATGCCCATGAAAGCCATATTGCCAAGGGCTATCCCAAATACAACACCTAAGGCAACGCCGGCTCCAGTGCCGATCGCGATGCCAGTTCCCATATGGCTGGTTTCGTTTTGTGATTTATTGTCAGGGTCTTGAGACATAGGTTCGTGCTCCTCGAAATTATTATCGTATTCATCCATGAGCCGCTCTTTTGTGTTGGATGGAACGTTTCAACTGAGCAGAGGTGCTATGAGCACCAATATCACATGCAGCACGATGTCGGCTGAAAAATGGGCGATAATGGCACTCTCTAATCCAAGGGTCCAATACAGCCAACCAAATGCGAGCCCACCGATACCATTTAATATAATGGCACGCGAGATGATTAGTGTGTTTAAGGGTAAGCCCACTGCCGCAGTTGCTGGCAGGTGTGCCAATCCAAAAGACACTGCAATTAAAATATTGGCGATCCAGAACACAAGCAGACTTGGACGGCCCTCACTATCACGGTTGATGAAGCTGCCTAACCATGCCAGTAAGGTCAGGCCGAAAAGCCGGAATATAACCTCTTCGGTAACTCCAGCAGAAAAGGCTGCCAGGAGACCCTGCCAGGCTGGTGGCTTGATATCCTCGGATATGGAGATCCCAAGCTCTTCAATCGTCGCCGCGACTTGTCCGGAGAATCCGAATTTATCAAGCCCGATAATGACTATTCCCACTACAACCCCCACCAAAATGGCAACGCTAAGCACATCACGGAAACGCGCTTCAATCGGATTTTTCTCTAGCCATGACTCAACAAATGGTAACCCCAGCCCAATTCGGGCGGCGAGCAGCAGCCCTATCCCTGCTAATAAACCATAGATTAAGACACTCACCAGGATTTGCAGCACTAAAAGCCAACCTTGTCCTGGTTCAAGAGTCGTTCCTGTAAGGGTTAGTGAAAATGGAATGATTGCGAAAGTCGCCGGTATGAGGAGCACCAGGAGAAAGAAAAACACCTTCCAGCTATACGGGCGTTTTATCGGCAAATAGATTCTTTGCATATTAAGACCTTTCTGTTTATGGTGAGATGATTATATTGACCAGATGATAAACCATTATGCCAATGAAAATCCAGCCGCGCAATTCTTTCCGCAACCGGCTTGAGTTAACTATCTTGCGAAACTGCTCCAACTATCCATTCATTCTATCAGGTTAAGGATAAGCTTTAACTAGGGTAGCTGTCATCCCCAATATAGGGGATTTGAGAAGGGGTATTTATGTGTCCCAGAGAAGGGTAATTCTGTAAATTAAGTCATCTCAGCCAACCTGAACTAAGACGGATATTTACAAGTGCGTGAGGTTACGATCAAAGAAACCTTATAATTGAAGTTTTTGGCTGCCGATTTTTGAGTCGCCCAAACCACAGACATAGGGGGA
>DAOVXM010000042.1 GCA_030636125.1 Chloroflexota bacterium
GAAGCCCAATAATGGCTTGGTTGGAGTCTGGCCGCGTGCGAACACCCAAGGTGCTTGGGATATGGGCTTTCGTCCCACTGCCGATCTGAAAGCTGCGCTCAGTGGCGCTAAAGTCCTCTATCTCGTCGCTGCCGATCCGGTAGGCGATGACCCGGCTTTGGCCGCGGCTGTGGAGGCTGCGGATTTTGTAGTTGCCCAGGAGATCTTCTTAACCGAGACTGCCCAAATGGCGGATGTCGTCTTTCCCGCCCAGGCTTCCACCGAGCGGGAGGGCACTTTTACCTCTGGAGAGCGCCGCGTGCAGCGTTTCTACCCGGCTGCTCGACCTAAGGGTGAGAGTCGCGCCGATTTCGAGATAGCAGCCCAGATTGGTGATCACCTTGACTTGGATATTGAGGGTCGTTACGCCTCCCTGGTGATGTCGCATATCGCTAATGCGATCTCCGATTATGCTGGCATTACTTACCAAAAATTGGCAGAGGTGGTTGAGCAATGGCCAATTATCGGGCGGGAAGACCTGTACTATGGTGGTACCTCCTATGAGAACAGCCAGGGATTGGGCGTCCAGCTTGCCCCGGCCTCGCAGCGCGGCGAGGCTGTTTCCCAGGCAGAGATACAGGGAACCTCCCCGGTCGTTTCCGAGGGTGGTCTCCTGGCTGTGCCGGTTACTCGTCTATACGATCGGGGTCAGATGGTGCTCCCCTCAAAGGTCTTGCACCCGCGCCTGCCGGACACCTATGTGGTCTTGAATCCAGCCGACGCTGAACGATTGAAAGCAGCCTCCGGCATGACGGTACAGGTTAGCTTGAATGGAACGACTGCCACCGCTGCCATCAGCCTGGACGAGACTGTGCCGCCTGGTTTTATGCTTGTGCCCCGCAGCATGGGCATTCCAATTTACGGGCCAGTGCCGGTTGAAATTCAGGTGGCTGAGCCTGCCATGGTTTGATTAAATTGCGTAAACATCGATTAGGATAATAGAACCACTACGTTTTACGCTTTACTAGAGGTCATCACATGGATTATGCCTTGATTTTGGAATGGGTTATCAAATCCGCTATCTTGATCCTGTTTGGAGTGACTGGTTTTGCTTACGTCACGTATTACGAGCGTAGAGCCCTGGCCCGGATCCAATCGCGTATTGGCCCGAACCGGGCTGGACCTCTTGGCTTGCTTCAGCCAGTCGCGGATGGCGTAAAATTGATCTTTAAAGAGGAGTTCATCCCTGCCCAGGCGGATAAGATAATCTTCATTCTGGCGCCTATAATCACGGTACTCCCGGCGCTGATCATTTGGGCTGTAATCCCCTGGGGCAGCACCATCACGCTGTTTGGGCGTCAGATACCCCTTTATCTGGTGGATATCAATGTGGGTGTGCTTTATCTCATGGCGGTGACTTCCATCGGCGTATATGGCATGGTGCTGGCAGGTTGGTCTTCCAATAATAAATATGCCTTAATGGGCGGGCTGCGTGCCTCGGCTCAAATGGTGAGCTATGAGTTGGCGCTTGGCCTGGCTTTTGTCGGACCGATTTTATTGGCCGGGTCGATGAGCCTGGTAAAGATTGTGGAATCCCAAAACCCGGTCTGGTTTTTTATATACCAGCCAATTGGCGTTGTGATATTCTTGATCGCAACCCTGGCCGAAGTCAACCGGAATCCCTTCGATATGCCTGAGGCCGAGCAGGAGCTCACCGCCGGTTACCATGCCGAGTACTCTGGTATGAAGTTTGCGCTCTTCTTCATGGCTGAATACATCAAGATGATCGCAATCAGCGCCATGGCAGCAACCTTGTTTTTCGGCGGCTATCGCGGCCCCTTTGTGGATGTCGCTCCATGGCTAGGGCCAGTTTACCTGTTTGTCAAAATCCTCATCCTGTTATTTGGGATGATATGGGTGCGCGCCACGCTCCCGCGGTTTCGTTATGACCGCTTGATGGCTTTCGGTTGGAAGATTCTCTTGCCCTTGGGGCTTTTTAATGTGTTCATCACCGCAGTAATTATCGTATTGGTAGAATAAATCGAGGTAAAGGAGAGTAACATGGCACTTCCTGAGCGTGCCCGTGTTGGTGAAATAGCCCGTGGTATGTGGACCACGCTTCGTATGATGTTCGAGAAGCCGGTGACCATCCAGTATCCGGAGGTCAAACGACCGGTACCGGCGCGTTTTCGCGGCCGCCACGTGTTGAATCGCTACGAAAATGGCATGGAAAAATGTATTGGCTGTTCTCTGTGTGCAGCGGCCTGCCCGGCCGACGCCATCTTTGTTGAGTCGGCAGAAAATACTGACGTAGAACGCTATTCCCCTGGTGAGCGCTACGCGAGCACTTATGAGATCAATATGCTGCGCTGTATCTTCTGCGGCTACTGTGAAGATGCCTGCCCAACCGAAGCGATCACCCTGGAAGATAATTATGAACTTTCGTTTACAGATCGCAGGCAAGCTATATATCCGAAGGAGATGCTTATCGTGCCTGTGCCGGAGGGTGGCGAACCCACGCCTCAGGATGTCGAGCCCGGGATCTTCAACCGCTCCGTGCCAGTTATGGAAGATCCAAAGGATTGAAAATATATGACCCCTGATTTAATCCTCTTTCTTATCCTGGCTCTTGTGGCTGTTGCTTCAGCCTTGGGGATGTTGTTCAGCAGCAACGCGATCTACTCGGCCTTGTTCTTAGTCCTGAACTTTGCCACGGTGGCTGTCTTTTATCTCGTGCTTGGAGCGGCTTTTATCGCTTTGGTCCAGGTGACGGTCTACGCTGGCGCGATTATGGTGCTCTTTCTGTTTGTAATCATGCTTTTAGGTGCAGAAAAATTACGCCGGACTGGCACTTTAGCCTGGCAACAGCCGTTGGCGATCATACTCGGTCTGATTTTGTTCGCCGAAGTCATATATATTGCATTTTTCAGCGGCGTTGAACCATCTGGCATTGGTATCTTAAAGCCTGGCTTTGGAAGTCCGGCGGCGGTCGGTGAGGTGCTCTTCAACCAGTATTTGCTTCCTTTTGAAATCACCTCGGTCTTGCTGCTGGTTGCCATGATCGGAGCCATTTTTCTTACGAGGAAAGAGAAAAAAGAATGAGATTTGTTCATTGCCTGGTTCTGCTTAGAATATCGGAATTGCAGCGAAAACCAGAAGATGTTTAAGCTTATATAGCCTGCTTTATACCATCCCCGCGGGGAGGATCCATATGGTGCCTGTTACCTATTACGTCATTCTATCTGCCATCTTATTCACGATCGGCGCTGTGGGCGTTTTGATCCGGCGTAATGCCATCATTATTTTTATGTCCGTTGAGTTGATGCTCAATGCTGCCAACCTGGTCTTTGTTGCTTTCGCGCGGTATTACGAGGTTTTAAGCGGCCAGGTTTTCGTCTTTTTCATCATGACAGTGGCTGCGGCCGAGGTGGCCGTCGGCCTGGCGTTGATTGTTACCATATTTCGCACCAAACACAGCATTGATGTGGATCAAATGAGTAATCTGAAAGGTTAGTAAAATTTGGTGGCTAACTTTTCCCAGTTTCTAAGCAAACAATATCTCAAGAACAAGAGAAAAGCCTATGATCCTAAGTGAAGTCGCAGCAAACGGGCCACAGTTCTTCTACTTAGTGCCCTGGATCGTCTTCTTCCCAGTCATCGGGTTGTTGATAAACCTCATCTTCGGTGGCCGAATGGGTGAAAAAGCCATTGGTATAATCGCCAGCCTTGCCTCAGGGTTGGCATTTGTCGTCGCAGTGCTCCTGGTGTTCTCGTTGATCGGGCATCCTGAAGGCGTCACAGTATATCTGGCTGAGTGGATAAGTGTCGGGGAGCTGAAAGTTGCCTGGGCGTTTAGAGTGGACGCGCTCTCGGTGACCATGATGATGGTGGTTGCTGGGGTCGGCACCCTGATCCACATTTACGCCATCGGTTACATGCACGAGGACGTCCGCTTTAAGGGGGACCCGGGACGCTACCGCCGCTTTTTTGTGTTCTTTAACCTCTTTATCGCCGCCATGATGATCCTGGTGAGCGCAGACAACTATCTGATGCTCTTCGTCGGTTGGGAGGGCGTTGGTTTGTGCTCTTACCTGCTGATCGGTTTTTGGTACGATAAAGACACCCTTGGGCGGGATAGCGACGCCAACGCAATTGCGGGGAAAAAGGCTTTCATTGTCAACCGGATTGGCGATTTTGGATTATTGATCGCCATATTTATTCTATTCTGGGTCTTTGGTACGCTCAACTTTGAGGTCATATTTGAGAGGGCGCCCGAAGTGGCCCACGCCTTGCCGGGTGTGATCCTGGCGGTTACCCTGTTCATGCTGGTGGGTGTGGCGGGTAAGTCAGCCCAGATCCCGCTGTATGTGTGGTTGCCAGATGCCATGGCAGGCCCTACCCCGGTTTCAGCCTTGATCCATGCTGCTACAATGGTGACTGCCGGTGTGTACTTGATCGCTCGCTCAGCACCGTTATATGTGCAGGAGCCGGCTGCCCAGTCTGTGGTTGCCCTGGTTGGCGGTCTTACCGGCCTGTTCGCAGCGACTATCGCTGTCGGACAGTACGATATCAAAAAAGTGCTGGCTTACTCCACGATCAGCCAGCTGGGTTTTATGGTGGCCGCGGTGGGAATGGGCGCCTTTGTCGCCGGCATTTTTCACCTGGTGGCCCACGCGTTTTTTAAAGCCCTGCTCTTCCTCTCAGCTGGATCGGTGATCCTGGGGATCGAGCGTGGACACCATCACCTGGAACATGGGCATCATGAGGGCGATGACGACCATGAGGAGGTCTTCGATCCCAGCGATATGCGCAACATGGGTGGTTTGCGGAAAAAGATGCCTGTTACCTTTTGGGTTTATTTGATCGGGGCTGTTGCTCTGGCTGGTGTCCCGCCCTTTGCCGGGTTCTTTTCCAAGGATGAAATTCTTACGGAGGCCATCGAACTGAACTTTATCTCCGTTGACGTCCTGCTGGCCCTCGCGGCCATATTCACCGCCTTCTACATGGGCCGTCAGATCTGGATGGTCTTCTTCGGGAAACCTCGCCACGAAGCCGCTGGACACGCCGTGGAGAGCCCGGCCATAATTACTGTGCCGTTGATGATCCTGGCTTTCCTCTCGATTTTTGGCGGTGGGCTGAACATCCCGCGGGTGCACACCTTTACTCACTGGTTGGAGCATTACTTCGAAGAGTTCGATGTACACCTGCATGCGGCTGAATTTAATTACGGGGTTGCCATATCCGCCACGCTTCTGGCGCTAATCGCGATCTTTTTATCCTGGCTTCTTTACGGGCGTAAACCACTCACTAAGGGTCAGCCCGACCCTCTAAAACGGATTCTGGGCCCCGTTTTTACCGTCCTGGAAAACAAGTACTGGGTGGACGAACTCTATCGGGCGCTTTTCGTGAATCCGTACATCGCTATATCGCGCTTCTTAGCAGAAACGATCGACTGGCGCTTCTGGCATGATTGGTTCCATGACACCCTACTTGCACGGAGCTACCGCCACTTCGCACGTTTCCTGTCAGGACCAGTTGATCTTGGAGTGATTGACGGCATTGCCAATGGCCTGGCGGATTTCACCACAGCCTCCGCTGCCAGCATGCGCAAGCTTCAAACTGGTTATGTGCGCAACTACGCTTTATCGGTGTTCATTGGTATCGTGCTTATTATCGGTTATTTGATTTTAAGGTGATCTTCAAACTTTAGATTGTTTGGAAGTTTAGTGTGCAAACTTGTAGCCTAAATCCACTTCCGAGGAACGCTTATGAATTTTCTTTTAGAACCCCTTAATCTGGTCATTTTCTTCCCTCTGGTAGGGGTGTTGGTACTCCTTTTCCTCAATAAGGAGCAGAAGAATGCCGCTCGTTGGGTTGCCTTGATCACTTCACTGATCACTTTTGGCATCTCGCTGTGGGTCTTGACCCTGTTCAACCCCGACAACCCGGATTTGCAGTTGGTGATTAATGTATCCTGGATTCAGGTTGCCGGCTGGAACATCTCTTACTTTGTGGGTGTGGATGGTTTGAGCATCCTCCTGGTGCTCTTGACCACGTTCCTGACCTCCATATCGATCCTCTCAACCTGGACGGCGGTAGAGGAAGGGGTGAAGCAGTTTATGCTCTTCTTCCTTCTGTTGGAATTGGGCATGGTGGGCGTATTCCTGGCTCAGGATCTGTTCTTGTTTTATATTTTCTGGGAATTCACCCTGATTCCGATGTATTTCCTGATCGGCATTTGGGGTGGGCCGCGCCGTATCTATGCTGCAATCAAGTTCTTCCTGTACACCATGGCGGGCTCATTGTTAATGCTGCTTGCCATCCTGTGGTTGGGTATTGAGGGTGGCACCTTTGCTGTTCCCGAATTGATCGCTGCCAATATCCCGGGGAATATCCAGATCTGGCTGTTCATCGCTTTCGCGGCAGCTTTTGCCATCAAAGTCCCCATGTGGCCGCTGCACTCCTGGTTGCCGGACGCCCATGTCGAAGCACCCACCGCCGGTTCGGTGATCCTGGCCGGTGTTCTGCTAAAGATGGGCACTTACGGTTTCGTGCGCTTCAATATCGCTATGTTCCCCCAGGCCTCGCTGCAACTGGCTCCCTGGGTGGCTTTGTTTGCGGTGATCGGCATTTTGTACGGTGCAATGGTCTCTTATCCCCAGAAAGACGTTAAGAAGCTGGTGGCTTATTCCTCGGTCAGCCACCTGGGCTTTGTGATGCTGGGTCTGTTCGCGCTCAACTTGCAAGGCATCCAGGGCGGCATTTTGCAGATGGTCAACCATGGTCTCAGCACGGGCGCTTTATTTATTATCGTCGGTATGCTCTACGAGCGCCGCCATACGCGCGATATGGATGCGTTCGGTGGCCTGTGGAAGATTATGCCGGTTTACGGCGCGATGACCTTGATCGTGGTTCTCTCTTCAATGGGTTTGCCGGGTCTTAATGGATTCGTGGGTGAATTTACCATCTTGCTGGGTTCCTGGGGCGCGGGAGCGCCGGGGGGTGCCTTGGGCTCGTATTGGTTTACCGCTTTAGCTGCCATTGGTATCATCCTGGCGGCGATCTATATGCTCTACTTTTTCCAGAAACTGTTCCTCGGTCCTGTAGATAAAGAAGAGAACCGCAAATTACTGGACCTGAACTGGCGAGAGATCCTTGTCCTGGTTCCCTTGCTGATCTTTATCTTCTGGATTGGCCTCTATCCCAGCCCCTTCTTCAACTTGATGGCGGCTTCTGTGGAAAAACTGGTGGCCCCCTTGCAAGCCGCCGCTTTGGCGATGCATTAACGTACTTTTTGGGTGCCTCAGCTGGCACCCGTCTCACGTGAGGGTTTTATGACCGACAGTATTTTGGCTATCCTGCCCCTGGTTATCCTGATTGCCTGGACCACGCTGCTCATCCTGGTGGATTTGTTCATCTCCAAAGATCGCAAAGTGGTAACTGTCCTGCTGGCGGCCCTCGGGTTGATCGTGGCCCTTGGTTTTACCGTGGCCCAGATTGGACAGGAATATGTGGCTTTTAACGGTATGGCTGTTGTTGATGGCTTTTCCACTTACTTGAATGTGCTCTTTCTAACCAGTGGTCTGGTGGCGATCGCTCTGGCTTACGATTATCTCAAGCGCATGAACATCGATCACAGCGAGTATTACATCCTGATGATGTACTCGATCAGTGGGATGATGTTGATGGCTATAGCTGCGGATTTGATCGTTTTCTTCCTGGCCCTGGAGCTGCTCTCCATCCCGTTATATATCCTGGCTGGTTTTGCCCGGCCGCGCCCGGATTCTGAGGAAGCCTCCTTGAAGTACTTTTTACTGGGCGCTTTTGCGGGTGGGTTTTTCGTGTACGGCGTGGCCCTGATCTTTGGCGCGACCGGCACCACCGCCCTGGGGGGCATCGTGGCGGCGATCAATGCCGGCGCGGTGGATTTGTTCCTGCTGGCCATCGGTGCGGCCTTTCTTTTAATTGGATTGGGTTTTAAGGTGGCAGTTGTTCCTTTCCATATGTGGACTCCGGATGTCTACCAGGGCGCGCCAACGTCCGTGACCGCTTTTATGGCTGTCGGCGCAAAGGCCGGTGGTTTCGCAGCCCTGATAAGGATATTTATGGTCGCTTTCCCGGGACTGGGGATCGATTTAACCCCCATCCTATGGGCATTGGCTGTCTTGACCCTGATCATTGGTAATGTGGTGGCGATTGCTCAAAGAAATATCAAGAGGATGCTGGCGTACTCCAGCATCGCCCACGCAGGTTATATCTTGATGGCGTTGGTCCCCTATGCCAACAGTGATGTGTCCGATGATGCGGTCTCGGCTGCCTTATTCTACCTGGTCGCCTATGCCCTGACCAGTTTTGGCGCCTGGGCGGTGGTGATCGCCCTGGAGAAGGCTGAAGGAAAAGGGCTGGAACTGGACGACTACGCTGGATTGGGCCGCAAGTATCCCCTGCTGGCCGCGGCGATGACGGTCTTTATGCTCTCGTTCACCGGTGTACCACCTACGCTGGGCTTTGTGGGCAAGTTTTACCTGTTCAGCATTGTGGTGGAGGCCGATATGGTCGGTCTGGCGCTGATCGGTGTGCTCACCTCACTGGTCTCGGCATACTACTACTTGCGAGTGGTGGTGTATATGTACATGCGGGAAGGCGAACCCGTAGTCCGTAAGGAGACCTGGGTGGGTCTGACGGCTGCTGTTGCCGCTTTTGTTGTTGTGGTCTTCAGTATTTTCTCCGAGCCGCTTTTCGCCTGGGCTTCACAGGCAACCCTGCTGTTGTTCTAACTTGATATCTGACGCAGAACTTTGTAGTGGGCGTATCCCGATGCGCCCTCTATCCGAAAATAATAACCCTCCCATCTGTTCATCTGGTGGGAGGGATTTTGTATTCCATCTCAGCTTTCCCGTCCCTGCCTTCCGCGTTCCGTGACCTCCCTCAACCTGGCGATTGAATCAAGGATGAACTTGGTATATAATGTAGAAAATAAATCTAATCCCCTTCAGTCCCGTAAGTAGCTCTAATGTAAAGATAGAGTGATTGGATTTGTAAAGAAAATACCATCCGCAACTGCTGGGGCTGATCCTCGAGTTGGTCACTGGGAAATCTTTCACTGGTTCGCTAGCGATTTTTAAGCTGGCAAAGGATGGCTTTGCTTATCTCTCTATGCATCTCTGTGTAACCGTAGGCTGATTAATAACAAAAAATCCAATTATTATGAGGGAGAGTTCTAATGGCTAGAAGCGATACCAGTTGGTTTCACAAACACTCGATTGCCGTTTACTTGATCTTGGCTAATGGAATTACGTGGTTTTGCTGGATTCCAAGCATTGTAATTGGCTCTAAGCAAGAATACCTGTTGCCGACCATAGATAGCTATTCCACACTTTTCCAGTCTGGCTTTGCCAATTCACAACATCTTGTAATCTCGATTGTTTTCAGCCTGGGGGTTTATGGCCCACTCATCGCTGCGCTGGTTGGCACCTGGCTTGATGGAGGTAAGGAAGGTTTAGTCGATCTATGGGGTCGAATTACGAAATGGCGTGTGGGTGTTCGCTGGTATCTTATTATCTTGTTGATAGCCTTCCTTTTGCCGGTTATTCCAGTTGGTTTAATGGTACTGACAGGCGTAATCGAGTTGAATAACTCGAGTTCGATTACTTTTACACTCTTCATTCTTCTGTTTTTATCTCAAATCTTAACCAGTGGTCTAGGTGAAGAACCGGGTTGGCGAGGCTTTCTCCTCCCCAGGTTGCAAGCCCAATATGAGGGTCAAAAGTACATTTGGGTGTTGGGATTGATATGGGCGATTTGGCACTATCCTTTTACCATTTATCATACGTTATCGATGATGCAAGATGTGACAGTGGTTCAAATGATCGTGACAATTCTATTTGCGCTTGCCGGGCAGACGATTACCCTAATCGGAATGACCTTTATATACGTATGGTTGTATAACAATACCAAGAGCGTGTTTATAGCGATTCTATTTCATGCCTTGGGGAATGTTATGGCCTTTATGGTTCTTTCCTTTGTGGAAAACCAACAAGCAGTAACCACGTTGATTGCAATCATGCCATGGGTTATTGTTTTTATTCTAAACAAAGCGTTGGGGAAGGAGCGGTTTCCTGGTCAGATTGCTACTGGTTGAAAGCAATTGCCAAGGCCACAATGGCTGCTTCGCGCCAGCAAAGGAGCTGGGTCTTTCTACCGTGTGGGTCAATTGTCGTAAGGGCTTGGAGCAACTCTACCCGCCCAGACTCAACCCGATTATGAAGTTACCGACCTGCGCAGCCTGGCACCAAGCATCGGATTAATGGAGTGATTGGCCGTTATCAGGCCTATCTTAAAAAAGTGCGACGCACTTCCGAAGTGCGTCGCACTTGGGTACCAAAGTTCTCATACGTTTATGCAGTTTGTGGCTCGCCGTACAGCTCCCGGTGCAACTCGCTCAGCGCCCGCACCTGATCGGCGGCGTGATATGACGAGCGCACCAATGGCCCGCTTTCCCCCCACTTGAAGCCCAGGCCCAGCCCGTACTCCTCGAGTTCGGCGAACTCTTCCGGCGTGTAATAGCGCGCGATGGGCAGGTGCTTTTTGCTGGGCTGCAGGTATTGGCCGATGGTGAGGATATCTACCCCCCAACCCCGTTCGTCGCGCATGACCTCTTTTACTTCATCGATTGTCTCACCCAGGCCGAGCATGATGCCTGACTTGGTAAGCACCTCGGGGTCGAGCTTCTTGGCGTTGCTTAGCGTGGTGGCGGCCCACTCATAGCGGTCCTGCGGCTGCACCTGCTTGAACAAGCGCGGCACCGTCTCCACATTATGGTTGAGGATCTCCGGCCGGGCGTCCATCACGATTTTAAGGGCTTCCAGGCTGCCCTTGAAATCGGGGATGAGCACTTCGATCGAACAGCCGGGATGGAGCTCTCGGATGCGCCGGATGACCATGGCGAAGACCGGTGCGCCGCCATCTTTGCGGTCGTCGCGGTTGACACTGGTGATCACGGCATGTTTTAAGTCCATATCTTTGACGGCCTGCGCCACGCGCTCCGGCTC
>DAOVXM010000402.1 GCA_030636125.1 Chloroflexota bacterium
AGATATATGCGCCCGCACCCAGGCGCATTTCAATATCGAAGCTGCGATCTGAATCCGGGGCATCATTTCCGAGATACCCGGCAGCCCGGGCTTCTGCTAGTGCCGCGGCCAGGATCTCGAAGGCATGCGGATATTCTCCACGTACATAGATATAGCCTTTCTGGGCGCCGATAGCATAGGCCGCGATGAGCATTCCTTCTAACATGCGGTGCGGGTCCCCCTCCATCAACACACGATCTTTGAAAGTCCCTGGCTCAGATTCATCTGCGTTGCAAATAATATATTTTGGCTCCCCGATGGCGGATGCCGCGCCTTCCAGCTTCAACCCGGTCGGGAAGGCTGCCCCGCCGCGACCCACCAGCCCGGAGGCTTTCAAGGTGCTGATGACAGCTTCGGGTTCCATCTGGAGGGCTTTAAGCAGCGCTGAATAGCCACCACTGGAGACATATTCTTCCAGCGAGGTCGGTTTGCCCTGGCTGCAGTTAGTAGTTAACAAGCGTAGATCACCACCTACAACGGCTTTTGGACTACCTCCGGTCCAGGAGATAATCTGGGAGATGCTTTGCGAGTCGGCGCTCCCGACTGTTTTTTCACCCACTTTTACTACAGGGGCGTGCTCGCAGAATCCCAGGCAGGGCGCTCTTTCCAGGCTGTAGTCTCCATCCGCGCTGACCTCGTCGTTTGAGATGTTCAGGTGTTGGCTCAATGCAGCCAGCAGGGCATCGCTTCCCCCCAGGGCACAAGCTGGATCTCCGCAAACACGGATAATCGTGCTCCCCACTGGTTGATCGTAGAGCATGGCGTAGAATTCGATCACACCATACACGTCTGCCAGGGGTACATTCAAGGCGCGCGCGACTTCTCCTGCAACTGGTTCAGGCAAGTAGTTGTAGATGGATTGTGCGAGCTGTAAGGCTGGTAAAAGCGCAGAGCGCCCTTGGGGTACTAGACCGTTCATGGCGCTCTTGAGCGGAGCGAGGTCGATTTCTGCCATATTTACTGGCCGCCAACGTTTTGTTGTTGCTCCCAGACCAGCTGCCAGGAATCATAGGCATCTGCCCAATTGGAGTCGTCGACCACGAGGAGTTTGTCGATCCCATCCCGGTCTTTAATTAAAAAGGTTCGCTCGGCCTTACCATCATCGATCACTTCCAAGGTGCAATCGATGGGGGTTATCTCTTCGCGCAAAAAGTGCCATCCAAAATGGGATTCACAAGCTGCCTGCCAACAGTTACACGTGCGTCGATCTAGCATTATCTTCATGGCGTACTCCTTTCTACACGATTGGGGGTACTACAATTTTGATAAATTAACTTTACCAGCTTCTGGGCATGCCTGCCAGAGTAATATACCACTAAATAGGATATATTTTGTCCAATTACCAGGGTGGGATCCCAACATCTAAAGGGAGATTATGGCTGCGAGAACACCAGCAACCAGGATCCCCAATAGCGTCCCCCGGTCTGGGTTTCACATTCGGCGGGAGTCAAATCCGAAACAGTCTGGCCGCCACCCGACATGCTGACCTCATAAATGACACCGGGTGTCATCAAAAAATCAGCATAACCTCTGCCCAGTTCGGGTTTCAAACCAGTGAAGAAATGGTCTTCTCCACCTTCCCAAGAGGCAACGATCTGCTCACCGGCTATTTGTCGTCCGCGAGAATTTTCGGCCATGACCTGGATCAGAGGTCCGGATATCTCGCGATCGCAGACGAAAGTGTTCTCCTGGAGGACAAAAGGCGATCCAGGGGTGATGGTCGGTGTGCGCGTGGCCAGGGGTGTAGCTGTGGACAGTACCGTGCGGGTGATTTGGGGAGTCTGATCGGTTTGGTTGGGATTGGGGCTGGCTTGGGTGCTCGGAGTGGTCGGTTCAACCGTCTCGGTGGGAATGGGCAGGGTGAATGTTGGAGATGGCGGGGATGTGCTGGTTTGATCCTGCGCGGGCAATTCGGTGGGGACAGGGGATGGAATCGTCGCAGATTCTCCTTGCCCGAGAGCAACTGCCAGCAGACCCATGGCCTGGGCTGCGCTCGGATCGCTGCCCTCCGCCAGGGTGAGTTGCGCTTGTTCCGAGAGCGTTCGCACCACATCCTGGTCGCCAAGCAGCTTGAGCCGGGCTTCGGCACGCGCTAAATTCCCATTGGCCACAAAGGCCGCAGCGATCATAGCCCGGTATTGACCTTTGAACTCAGGTTGTAAGGAAGCAGGTGAGGTATCTTTGTACTGTTGCGGGGCTATCAGCCAGGCATATACCAGGCCCAAGACGATGCCGATTACAAAACCAGTGAGGAGATACCAGTAGCCCCGCTCGTCTCTCATGATTGGGACGCTCCTGATGAAGGGTTCCAGGTTTGCAAATCACTGGCTAATTTACTCAATAGTTCCTGATCTGAATCGGCGTAGGGGATCTGTGCGGCGTGGATCATCGCCTGGCGGACGATCTCGGCCGGAGGGCTGTCTCCCAATACCGCCAACCTCCGGGCTGCTATATCGAGGTCTCCCTCGGCTTGGTAAGCCTCGGCGACCATCAATACATAATCGGTTTGATAATCAGAGCGAAGGTTGGCCGGAGTTGTGTCGACATACTTGACCGGATTGATCACCCATCCATACAGCAATCCGACTATGATGCCCAACAGCACAACGATGAAGAACAATATCCAACGTTTCATTTCAGATCAATTCTGCCACAGACCCTGGGCTGGGGCAAGGGGGTGATCAACGAGAAAGACAATTGAACCTTTGAAGCCCCGCCAAGGTAATTGGTGAGTGGTTTGGTGATTAAATTACTCACCTTATTGTAGCATCTCAAAAATAATTACAATAAGTGAACCTGTAGCCTATAGCCTTGTGCTCGTCAACTTTAGCCAGAACGCCCACAAGGGGGCTAAGCTACAATGCACAAAGAATTATGAGATAGAGTACTTAATCCTCTACCCAAGGGTACTATAAAGCTGAGAGGTTCTTATCGCTTGCTGAGGATCTCACGCAATGCAGCCAATAGTAATAAGACATTCTCACGACGGCTGCTGAAGCCCATCAATCCAATCCGCCAAATCTGTCCCGCGAGTGGACCGAAGCCACCTGCGATCTCAATGTTGTAACCACTCATCAATTGCTTGCGGACATCCAATGCGTCAAAACCGCTGGGTACCAATGGAGTTGTCAGCACAGGTAAGCGGTGCTCAGCAGGTACGAGCAATGAAATATCCATATCTTCTAAACCGGCCCACAGCATCTCTGCGTTAGTGCGGTGTCGTTCGAAACGTGCTTCCAAACCTTCTTCGGCTATCAGTCTCAAGGCTTCGCGCAAAGCATAATTCATGTTTACTGGCGCAGTGTGATGGTAGGTGCGCTCTTTGCCCCAATACTTTTCTAGAAGAGAAAGGTCCAGGTACCAATTCCCAACCGGGGTTCTGCGATTTCTTAGCACCTCACGCGCGCGTGTTGATACCGTCAACGGAGCCAGGCCGGGAGGTGCTGAGATGTTCTTCTGTGATGCGCCGAAAGCGACGTCCACCTCCCAGGCATCCACCTCAACTGGCAGGCCACCTAAAGAAGCAACAGTGTCAAGAACGACCAGTGTTCCGTTTTGATGAGCCGCGGCTGCGATCTCACCGATATCGGTTTGTTTAACGCCGGTCGAAGTCTCAGCATGGACGAGGGCCAGCAGCTTGTAATCTTTCTGATCCAACGCAGTCTTGATCTCG
>DAOVXM010000475.1 GCA_030636125.1 Chloroflexota bacterium
GGAATGTGATCAGCATAAAAACGATATAGATATTGAAGAGCCATTCAATACCCCATAGCTGCATCAAAACGCCTACCAATACGGTTGATATCGACCAGCCTAAAGAACCCCAAGCGCGCAAAGCGCCGAAAGTGCGCTCGTGGGCCTCAGCGACTTCCAGAGCAGCGGAATCTTGGAGTGGGACGATGGGGCTGCTGAAAACGGCGTAGGCGACCACGAAAGGGATATAAACAAGGAAACTATTCGCTTGAGAGAGCAAGGCGACAGCCACTGGGCTGAGAAGCAGGGCTATTCTGAAAACGCTTCGATGCCTGTTATGAGCGTCAGCGTAGCCTCCCCATAAGGGAGCAGCTATGGAGATCACCAAAAATGAGATGGCCGTCAAGATGCCTATCTGCACGCCGCTCAAACCCATGCGCTCATAGTAAAGGTTTATGAATGGCAAGAAGGCACCGAAGGCCATGTAAAAACTGATGTACATGGCACGCGTATTCGCCAAGGCAAAAGTCGATTTCAGCTCAATATCAGGTAAGCGCGTCACTAGAATCCCACCTGCTTTAGAAGACCTATTCTCTTTCCAAGGTTGGGAACGACCTAACTTGCATCAGGTCCTGAATTGCGCCGGTCTGTGTGATTGGAAAGGTCGGCGACCAGCAACACTACGGAACGCGGCTGTGCCGGGTAAATCGAGCTCTGGACCAGTGGAGCTTCATCCCAATCGCAGAAATCCTCCGGTGGTTCGAGATAGGTATCAATCACGCGCCTCCAGCCATTTTCAGTGATTCCCGAAGCTGGTGGGATCTCAAACTCGAGTGGTTCCCGGTACGCGTTCAGGATAATATAAAAAAGCTCGCGCCGGCCGCGCACTGTAAAAGCCAGGCTGTGTGAAGCCTCTCCCCAATCGGGTTCATTCAGCTTGACACCATGCCATTGGATGCGGGCCAGGCGCAGGAGCTGTGTCAAGCTCAAGCCGTGCCCTTCTTTGAAGACATCCAAACTCAAGCGCAAGCTGATCAACCGTTTCGTGAAATTATAGATATCAGCATTTTTCTCAAGCAGTGTCCAATCGAACCAACTGGTTTCATTGTCCTGGCTGTAGACATTATTATTGCCGTGCTGCGTTCTGCGCACTTCGTCCCCCATTAACAGCATGGGCACTCCCAAGGCGCTCAAGGTGATCGTCAGGAAGTTCTTGATCTGGCGCACCCGCTTTCGTTCGATCTCTGGATCATCGGTCGGGCCTTCGATGCCGCAGTTCCAGCTCAGGTTATGATCAGCGCCATCCCGGCTGCCCTCAAGATTGGCCTCATTGTGTTTCTTATTATATGAAACCAGGTCGTTCAGGGTAAAGCCATCATGACTGGTGACGAAATTGATGCTTTGTTCAGGCTCCCGCTCTTCATGCCCGTACAAATCCGGACTGGCAAAAAACCTTTGGGCAACCTTGGATACCTTACCCTGGTCCCCCTTCATAAAACTGCGCACGTCATCCCGGAACTGCCCATTCCATTCCTTCCAACGGTTACCTATAAATGTGCCGACCTGGTAGAGACCGGCCGCGTCCCAGGCCTCGGCGATCAGCTTTGTCCCTGCCAAGACCGGGTCATCTTCGATATCCCAAAGGATAGGAGGGTTGGCCAGCGGCCTTCCGTATCCATCCCGGGATAGGATCGAGGCCAGATCGAACCGGAAACCGTCAACGTGCATCTCCTCCACCCAGTAATGCAAACTGTCGATGATCAGGCGGCGCACCATAGAATGGTTAGCGTTGAGCGTATTACCGGTGCCGCTGTAGTCAGCGTAACGAGCCTTGTCGTCTTGAAGCATATAGTAAACGCCGTTCTCCAGGCCCCTGAAACAGAATGTCGGCCCCTCGTGGTCGCCCTCTGCGGTGTGGTTGTAGACTACATCCAGGATCACCTCGATCCCGGCGCGGTGTAATGCTTTCACCATATCCCGGAACTCATTCAGGGGAGCTAGTGGATTCTGACAGGAGCTATACCCACAATGTGGCGCGAAGAAGGACACCGGTGTGTACCCCCAGTAGTTCGTTAAGCCCAGTGGCGCGTCCTGCTCATCAAATTGGAAGACCGGCAGCAGCTCGACAGCCGTGATCCCCAGGTTTTGCAGGTAGGGAATTTTCTCAACCAGCCCGGCGTACTTGCCTCGTTTCTCCGTCGCGACTCCAGAACTGGGATGGCGGGTGAACCCACCGACATGCATCTCGTAAATCACGGTCTGGGAAAACGGCCGTTTTAACGGCTCGTCACCTTCCCATTCGTAGGTGCTCGGGTCGGTAACCACGCTTTTCATGGCGGTGTCAGTGTTTTCTCCTGGTAAAGCTGCTGCATCGCGACTATAGCTCTGCGGGACAGCCACACCTCGCCCATACGGATCGATCAGCACCTTCGCAGCATCAAAACGTTTACCGTTCTTAGGGTCATCCGGACCATAAGCCCGGTAGCCATATAACTGGCCCGGCTTGAGACCAGGCACATATATATGCCAGTAATCAAAGGTCCGGTTCACCAGCGGGTCCAGTGTTATCACGCTTGCTGGGTTTGGATCGTCACAACGTTCGAACAGCAGCAATTCCATGGCTGTGCTGCTCTTCGAGTATACGCTAAAGTTAACGCCAGAAGAATCAACCGTTGCGCCGAGGGGGTAACTTCGGCCGGTTGTGATGTCTTCTTTCGGTGATAAGCTCATTTTATACAAGACCATCCTGAGAAATGATTCTACCGGACAATTATCCCACAATGCGCCACTTTATGGGTAAGAAGACCCTATCTCATGAACCTAATCTGGAGAAGGCTCGGGAGTTAGAGGATCAACGAATTAGCTGAATTTCTAGTTGCTATCATTTCCGATACAAAGCATTTGCTAGCAGACCAAAGGCAAATGCGGAAGCAAGGAAACATAAACCTGCTCCCACGTAATTAAACTCATTAAACACTGACAATATACCTACAAAAAATGCAACGACACCAATAATAAACCCTCCGATCACGCTCAGACCTGCAGCACGACTTGCATA
>DAOVXM010000297.1 GCA_030636125.1 Chloroflexota bacterium
AACTCACTTTCCAAAGATCCGGCGTAACCGGTCAGTTCAACATATCCGTTTCCGCTGACTGGCGTATCGTTTATTCTCCCCTGTACACCTACAGCACCTTCCCAATATGAGTAGGAGACATTCAACTCCTGGTCTGGCAGGTGAGGTGTTATATCCAAAAAGAGGTTTCTTGCTGATATAGAAATGTTCCACTTGGCTGGATAGGTCGCTCCTGTGTGCGGGCTGCGCCAGGTATCCTGCACGGTGATCTCAAAGTCATCCAAGGTGAGTGGTAGTGTGCTGCCATCGGCTGCGATCCATGTCCCGCTGGAGAATGGATCGATTGAGCCATCTTCTCTGCGGATCTGGAATAACATTAGTTCGCTCTGATCGTCAAGCTGGATCGAAAACCAATCCCAGCCTATCTGGCCCTCCGATAAGGCGCTCGTGCTGAACTCGTGATCCATCCAAGAAGCGCCAGATACCTGGTAATTTTTATCTCTGGTGCGTATCACACCATCTGAGTTAAGACGTGTCAAGCTGTAATAATGGGAAGCATTCCCTGGATGGGGGCCTTTTTGACTGTAACCTTGATCACCTTGCAAGATTGGACCCTTCTGTTCGCTAAGTGTAAGTTCAATTTCCAAGCCCTCTTCGGCAGCTTTTAATTGGTAAAGACCAGGTTCGATTTCGCTGACCTGCCAATCAAGCAGCCATACCTGGTAAGGGCTGGATTGGGCACCGGCTAAACCAGCTCCAGTGCGAGAGAAGCGTTCAAAGGAGTGGAATGTCCCCTTAGAGACATCTGTCAGAGCGAAATGTGCCATATAGATCTGGTCTGCGGTCCAGTTTGAGAGGCGTACCGTTCTCTTTTCTGCCGGTGCTAATGCCCGCCTGAAAAATGTTAGCTGGTAGCCAAACTGGTCGCCCTCAGTCGAGATCAGGTTGCCGGTGTAATACCACCATTCCGTCTGGAAATCTGGGTGAGGCCCGTGGTCATCAGGGAATTCCAAAGTACGCGAGGGGGAGGCGCGTTGATATGCTTCTGGCGGATATTCTTCGATATTCATGGCTGCCAAGCTAGCTTGTGGCAAGCTTTTATCCTGGCGAAGAAATAGACTGGCTATTGTGAGCAAGATGAAAATTATGAATACCCCGGCTAGGAATTTTAGCATCATGCGGAGTGTTGCCCTATTCATATCGCATGGCCTCTGCTTCAGTAAGATTACTAATCCGTATCGCCGGATAGATGCCTGCTAGTAAGGCTGCCAACACAGCAACTAAGAGAGCCTGGAGGAAGGGTTCTGGCAGGACCTGCATCTGCAAGGTCCATCCAAATGAGCGACGGTTGATGATGTAGACCAAAATATAAGCCAAAACATAGCCGGTGGGTGCTGCCAATAGCCCAGCAATTGAACCCATCAAGCTGGTTTCCAGCAGGATCAAGCCCCACAGCTGGCGCATGGTCATCCCGATCGATCGCAGGATACCAAAATCGCGCTGCCTCTCCAACTCTAGCGATAAGAAAGCACTCAGCACCCCTATAAAAGCTACAATCGTAGCCAGAAGTTGCAGAGCTCCAGTAATAGCAAATGTGCGGTCGAAAACTTCCAGCACTTCAAAACGTAGAACCTGGTTAGACCTGATGACCAGGCTTTGTTTATCGGACATTTCCTCTTTCAAGCCAATCACCACTTGATCACTATCTACATTTGGCTCCAGGTTTATAGCGATGGCGTTGAAGGCTTGATCTTCCCAGTGCTGGCGGAAGATATCAAGCGACATCAGCACTGTGCCCTGAGTTGATGAGTAATCGTAATAAATACCTGCAATGGGGAATTCACGCAAACCGAGATCTGTGTTTAAGCTGAGTGAATTAGAGTAGCTTTGAAGGTTCATGCGGTTAGCTAGCGGCTCAGATATTATCACAGCACCGTCTTTCATTTCTTTGGCAACCCCTTCTGCAGGAACATTTAGGTGGAGAAATGAGCGCTCATTTGCAACACGCGGGTTACTCGAAGCGGCGATATGAACTGGCCCGTCTTGAGAATCGACATCCACAGAGCGTAAAGTAAGCACCTCCACCACACCAGGCCAGCCCTGGAGGGTTGTCAGAATAGCTGGATCAATCGGTGTGGATGGCTGGGTAGCGGTCAAACTGGGTGCTGAGATATAGATATCCCCTTGCAAGGTTTGTTCTAACCAAAGGATGACGGTATGGCGGAAACTGCTTACCATAATGCTGACGCCTATTGTGACGGAGACAGCTACCATCAGGGCCGCAATAGCGATCGAAGTCCGGCTAAGTGAATGGACGACATCGCGGGGTGCCATACGCCCCAGGACACCCAAAACTCTGTTTAACGGAGGTTGGATGACACGCATCAGTACTATGGTGGTGATGGGGGCTAACATGGCGAAGCCTATAACCACGGCGAAAGTGCCAGCAAAACTAACTACCAGGTCCCGCGTAGGGTAAAGCAGGGTGAGGATACCAGCGATGAGTAAGCCTATACCAGCGATAGCAGCAAACAATACGACCCGTTGGGCTTTGCTTTCCAGTCCAGAGCGGGAGAGTGCCGCCCTAGGTTGCACGGAAGCAGCTTCCCAGGCTGGGGGAGCTGAGGTAAGAATTGTGGCAAAAATACCCAGCAAAGCTCCCTTGATTAGGCTCTCTACAGGTATTTGTATCCCTCGTACAGATAAGACAAAGAATAAGTCATTGATTGTTTGAGTAACCGTTCGAATCGCGGCTTGCCCCATCAAGACTCCCAGGATTAATCCTAGGATTGAGCCCAACAAGCCGATCAAGAAGGCTTCACTGATCACCATAATAAACACTTCACGACGGGTAACACCCAGGCACCGTAAAGTGCCGAACATGGGTCTACGCGATACCACAGAAAATGTCATGGTGTTATAGATGAGGAAGAGACCTACTAACAGGGCTAGTAAGCTAAGCGCCGACAGGTTGGTGCGAAATGCTTTTGTCATTTGCTCTACTGTCCCGGTACGGGCTTCGACTGATTGCAGGCTAGCACTTATGGGTAGCGATGCCCGGATGGCAGCTTCATTTGTACTACTTTGTGATCCTGTATTCTCAGGAAGGATCAAGTCGATTCTATCCAGCTTTCCAATACGACCGGTCAATTCTTGGGTGGTCGAGATATCCGCAATGATGAGGTTATCTTAGGCACTACGACTGAGAGAATCAGCCGGTGTCAGCAGGCCAACGATGGTTACTGGATGTATCTGTCCGCCAATCTCGAGCGTCAGATTGGAACCTGGATCCAAATCGTACTGTGCAGCAATTTCACTGGATATGAGGATGGTGTTTGGTTGGGTGAGAAAGCTGGTGAGTTCCTGAAGTGAGGTGGATCGATTTTCCTGACCTGGATTGCCTTCGAAGTAGTTGCGAAATGGCTGGTCAGCAAGAGGATCCAGGCCAAGCAGACGCATGAGGTTATTGTCCAACTGCGGAGAGGAAACATATTCAGTAACGATTGGGGCGGCTATGTCAATAACTCCCTCTCGCAGCAGGTTAGCGTATAAGGATTCATCGACCCGGTCTGGTCCGCCCACAATTTGGTGGGTTGCACGACCAGTGACAGCTTCGGTACTCAAGTCGAAAGCGTGTTCTGCACTCGCATTAGCCAGATCAATAGCTACGACCACGGCTACACCCAGAGTGATGCCAAGGATCATCAGGATGCTCTGCCAAGGATTGTGTAGCAAGTAGCGCCAACCCGTCTTGATCAGCGGGCGAGAAGCAAATGTGGTTGAAGGAATCATTAGTAATAGCCTGTAGTTTAGATCATATCTGCCGAGAGTTCTGTCCACGACCTGGACAGAACTCTAACATTCTTCGATAAGCTTGCCATCTTTTAAGCACAATATCCGATCAGCGTAAGCCGCAGCTTCCTTGTTGTGGGTTACCAAAATAAGGTTCTTACCTGCTTGGCGGGTGAGGCGGTCTAAGAGGGTCAGGATTTGTTGGCCGGTCTCTTCGTCTAAGTTGCCGGTAGGTTCATCTGCCAGGAGCAGCATGGGGTTGTTCACCAAGGCGCGAGCGATGGCGATACGTTGTTGTTCTCCGCCAGATAAACGATCGGGGTATGAGTCTGAACGGTCAAGTAAATCGACCGATTCTAAAAGCGGCTCGGCTTTTTGGCGCGCGGTCTTGGCTGGGAAGCCGTTAAGCTCCAGGGGTAAGGTCACGTTTTCAAGTACGGTTAGGGTGGGAATGAGGTTAAAGAATTGGAAGATAAAACCGATCTTTTGCCGGCGGTACAGTGTGCGCTGGCGGTCGTCCAGGGAGGTGAGCTCTTCTCCGTTGATGCAGATTTTTCCGTCATCAACCCGGTCGATCCCACTGATCAAGTTGAGCAATGTACTCTTGCCGCTGCCGCTCTTGCCAACAATGGCGATGAGTTCTCCCCTACCAATCGTGGCATTTGCACGTTGCAGCACCAGGCGTTCATGATCTCCTTCCTGGTAACTCTTAGAAAGGTTTTCGAGGCGAATAAATGAATTTTCGGTCATGATCATTATTGTGGATTTTGAAATAATTGGGTTTGGCTTTTCTCATCCAGAAGGTGTCAGAGATT
>DAOVXM010000408.1 GCA_030636125.1 Chloroflexota bacterium
AGGTGGCGTAACTGACCCTGCTCATCAAATCCTCGCCATAACGTACTTGTGGGTTCATCGCCGCTTCGGTGGCGAGTACTGCTCCAGTGCGCAGGTCGCATAGATGTGCTGCGACCGTGGTTGAACCCACATCTACCGCCAGGCCGTATACTCCTTCGCGGTAACCAGGTTGGACACGCAGCACCTCCTGGTCTTGCCATAAAGTTACCGTTACCGCGTAATCACCTTCACGGAGAGCGGATTGCAGGCTTGGCAGGGCCCGGATGTCGATGCTGAGATCGTTCAGGTTCCACTCTGTTTCCAGTGCCTCTGCCAGTCGCTCCCAATCTCCTCTGGGGTCGCCTAATTCTGCTGGTGTCACTTCTACATATACTTGGCGGACGGCTGGAATTACTGGAATGACGCGATCTGAGGCGGCTTTGGCGATGACCTGTTTATGGGCCTGGCTTTCTTCGGGCACCGAGATCAACACATCATCGAGCACCTGGGTCGCGCATGCCAACCTGCGCCCATTTAATGGGTTCTCCTGGTCGTAAGCGATTTCAAGCTCTGTGGGAGGGGATAGGTGGTCTGCAGCGGAGTTGATCCCGTGTTTGGGGAAGTAGCCCTCTTCGACGCTAACCTGGCATTTACCACAGGTCTGGCGACCGCCGCATATGGACTCTAACTCAACGCCCAACTCCCTGGCGGCTTGCAGCAAGTTTGTGCCGGGCGGCACTACTCCCTTCCTACCAGAGGGCATCAGAGCGATTTGAGGGGAGTCATTCTTGTGGTCGGTCATTTTTAGTTAGGAGCGTTGGCGCTTTCGTCGCCGGCGTCGTCGCTCTGTGGTTGCTTCGCCTTCACTACTGGCGCTTACTTTCTTCCAACCTTGCGGGGGGAGGGAATCACCCGCCACCATACCGGCGAATTTAGCGCGGATGCGAGCGTCTACCTCGGGCGCAAAGACAGCTGGATTGTCGCGGGTTAATATAGCCTTTACGCGTTGCATAGCGCGCGCTTGAGCGTCCAGTGCACCCCGTTCTTCCCATTGCTGGCGTGGGTCCCGGTCGGCGATTTCAGTTAATAACATCGCGGTACGCATTCGCTCCAGGGTATGCTCTTCTCCGGCAAACATCCCGCCAGAACCAACCTGGGCGATCAAGTCCAGCGCCAGGTTGGCTTCATTGAACTCGAACCCGCGCATAACACGCTTGATCATCAGGAATATCTCATTGTCCATGACCGCTTTGGCGAAGTCGAAGGACATCAGCGCATCCAGGAGCCCGCCCATGTTGAAGATATCTACGCCTCCTAGGACACCTGCCACCGCGGACATCCCTGTTTCCCATCCAGCCTGGGCGTCGTTTACCTTGGCGTTGGTCAGCCCGATATACCCACCTGCGGGTATATTATAAAAACGAGCCATCTGGGCGCAAGCCATATGCAACATGCCGGTCTCGATGGCTCCCGGTGCGTATGCCCCGGAACGCATATCTGTGATTGTGGGCAGGGTGTTGTAGATAAGCTCGCTGCCTGGCTGGATCATTTGGGTGAGTACCGCTGCTGCTAAGAACTCGGCGTTGCACTGGGCTAATGTGCCTGTCAGACTCAGAGGTGAGGATAACCCACCATTGGGTACGATGGAGAAATAGCTGGGTAGGTCTCTTTCACTATAGTAGATCAGCAGCTCAGTGGAGTCATAGTCCATGGTCAGGGGGGACACGACCGGGCAGTAATGATGCGTGATGAAGGGGTGCTCCTTGTAGGCCTCTTCACTGCCGGCGATCAGGTAAGCCAGTTGCATCATTTCGTCCGCCTCCTCAGGAGGCGTGTTGGCCCGCACGGGTTTGACGGTGTTCTTCAGGGAAGGGTAAAAGCGTGATAGGCTGAATTGATCGGGAGGGGCATCATCTGCTAATGTTGAGATGGAAAAGACATCGAAGCCGGGAAGCTCATTGATAAGGTGAGCGATGCGCGCCAGATCATCGGAGCGAGAGCGGCGATCATAACCGGTTATCGGATCGATGATATTTGGAGCAGAGCTCCCCGTGAGCATTATGGGGCTGTCATCAGGGATGGTACGGTCGTATTGCGGATCACGCCCGCGAAAGGTGAATGTAGACGGAAAAGGGGCGCGGAATTCTTCAACGACCTGTCTGGGGAGTTTTACGATTTGCGAGTCTGTATCAACGCTTGCGCCGTGTTTCGCGAAGATATCACGCGCCTTGTGATTGCGTACCAGCAGGCCCACATTCTCGAGTATCTCAAGCGAGGCTTCATGGATGCGTTCGACCTGGTCGTCGCTAAGCAGGCTGGCAAAGGTTTGTATCATGGGTTTTCTCCTGGATTGCAGTTCACATCAATCGTCATTTCAAGGGTGTTGTCAAGGCGGACACCATTATACTTACTTACTCCGCTTATAACAATATAAGATTTAATTGAGGGGGAGGAATCCTAAAAAAAATAAGTGTATAGGTGCCTATGCACCTATACACTTATTTTTTTAACCACTGCCATTACCCTGTTTACCTGTTCCTGGGTCATCTCCGGGTAGAGGGGGATGGCCAGGGTTTCACGTGAGGCTCCTTCAGCATTAGGGAAGTCGCCCGGCTGGTAACCCAATCCTCGACAAGGATCGCTTAGGTGCAGGGGTTGTGGGTAGTACACGCTGGAGGCTATGCCGCTTTCTTTGAGCCGCTGTTGTAGCCTATCGCGTGCAGGGAACCTTATCACATAAAGGTGGTAGACATGCTGTACGCCGGGGGCTTGGTAGGGCAGGGTTAGATCTGAATATCCCGAAAGCGTTTGGTTATATTCTTCGGCGAGCTGGCGGCGGCGGCTGTTCCAGCGGTCGACATATCCAAGTTTGACTCGCAGGATAGCAGCCTGCAGGGTGTCCAGGCGGCTGTTATATCCCAATATCTCGGGGTAGTATTTCTGCTGCCAGCCGTGGGTGCGCAGCATACGCACCCTTTTGGCTAGAGCTTCATCATCGGTTACCACCATGCCGCCATCCCCGTACCCCCCCAGGTTCTTGCTGGGGAAGAAGCTCAGGCAGGCCATATCACCGAAGGAGCCAGTTTTGCGCCCATTGTATGATCCACCAAAAGCCTGGGCATTGTCTTCGATAATTTTTATGCCATGTTGCTGGGCTAGTTCGAGCAGCGGGGTCAGGTCTGCAGAGTGACCATATAAGTGGACAGGGATGATGGCTTTGGTAGCAGGGCTGATGCGGGCTAGCACTTGTTCGACATCGAGGCAGTAAGTTTGAGGGTCAATGTCGACCAGGATGGGGGTAGCACCGACGTTCAAGACTGCGCCAGCAGTGGCGAAAAACGTATACGCAGGCAGGATCACCTCGTCGCCTGGTCCGATTTCCAATGCGCGCAGTGCCAGGATCAAAGCATCCGTGCCAGAGGCCACACCTACGCCGTGTTTTACCCCCAGGTAGGTGGCAATCTCACCCTCCAGGGCGCTTACTTCATCGCCAAGGATGAATCGACCGCTGATGAGCACCCGCTGGATAGCGGCGTCGATTTCGGGTTGGATGGAACGGTATTGGGCAACCAGGTCGACCAGGGGGACGATAGGAAGAGAAAAGTCTTTTGTGTGTACCTCGAGCTCGTGTTTGTCCATAACCAGTTCCAATTTCGAAAACCTAAATCCTAAATCCTAAATTCGTTACACTTCA
>DAOVXM010000414.1 GCA_030636125.1 Chloroflexota bacterium
AAGAGCAACATACGAGATCAGTGCCAGCAACTTGCGATTTCTATCAAGCCGTGCTGAAGACGAAAGTAGCTACCAGGCTGGCGAAACAATCCAGGTAAGTTAAGACGATATCCCGTTCTAAGTCACAACCCAAGTTCCAGATGGCCGCTTGTCAACTTGCCTCAGGGCTGATAGTAGTTGTCCCTATTTTCAAGCACCAGGCAAAACTAGCAAGCGGTAATCTGGCGCGTGTCATTACAAGCGACCACTATATAGACTAAGGAGTTTTCCAATGTCCGCTGCGCCTTCCAAACCTCAAGGGTTTAAACTTCCGCCCATGGAGGTGCCTTCAGATTTACAAATCGAATATGTGAATCTAGTGCGAATTGCCCATTCCCCATCGGAATTGGTCTTTGATTTCGCCCATTTATTGCCTGGTGGGACCCCGGCGCGAGTGCAATCACGCATCGTTATGTCCCCATTAGGAGCAAAATTATTCCATCGGGCCCTGGCGGAGAACCTGAGTAAGTACGAATCCGCCTACGGTGAGATACCTATCCCTGGAGGCACAACCTTAGCAAACCATTTATTTCGCGCACCAACTCCCCCAGATGAGGAAAAATAGATACAGATCATTATGGAAAATTTAGAATCAATCGCCGAGCGAATCCGCCAATCCTTCGATGCCCGTACGGAAGCCCGAGACCGGGCACTCTCACAGGCGCGAACGCTCACTCGTTTTTGCAGTAATTCCATTAGGGCTGTCCACCGGGGCGAAAGCTCCGTAGCACAAGAAAATTTACACGAAGCGCGCCGCCTGGCCGAGTCTCTGCGTGTCGACTTGGCTGAATATCCCGACTTGTATTACGCAGGGTACACTCAGGATGCGCTCAAAGAATATGCTGAAGCCAACATCGTTTACGCCCTGGTTGGAAACAGCAACCTGCCCACACCTGAGGAACTTGGCCTAGAGTACAACACTTATCTAAAAGGTTTGGCTGAAGTGGCGGGAGAATTACGCCGCCGCTGCTTGGACATCTTAAGGCATGGTCACTCAATGGAAGCCGAGCGTTTACTCAACCACATGGATGAAATCTACGCCATACTGGTCACGATGGATTACCCAGATGCCATTACCAGAGGGTTGCGCCGTCTGACCGATATTGTACGCAGCATAAATGAGCGTACTCGCGGTGATATAACCCTTAGCTTACGCCAGGAACATCTCGAGCAATCCTTGCAACGGTTAGAAGTTCAATTAAAAGGGAGTGGTCTGGATGGTTAGATTTTAAGGCAACCTGCTATCTAATTGGATGTCAGCTACCTGTTATTTTTAAATCCAATGCGAACCATCCGCGCCTCTGAAATCGGCACCTATATATACTGCCAGCGCGCCTGGTGGTACCGAAAGAACGGAGTAATTCCAGAAAATACCGCAGATATAGCCAGTGGTCTGAAACTGCACACGCGTCACGGGCGGATGGTGCTGACCGTCGGTTGTATGCGTATACTGGCCTACGTTCTCTTGCTTCTCGCCCTTGTGATCATAGTCGCATATCTAACGCTGCAGTATATCTAAGACATCCATGCTTTTACTGGTACTCGTTCTCGTCATAATTGCGTTGGCATTAATCTGGCAAGCTAAACGGCAACAACAATCTTTGGGATTGCCAGGGGGAAAAGTGATCTATGCTGACACTCATCGCTGGAAATCAGTTGAAGAACCCCTGTATTCAGCACACCTGGGATTAACTGGCAAACCCGATTACCTGGTGGAGCAGGGGAATCAGATCATCCCGGTGGAAGTCAAATCAACACGAATCTCTCAAGGACCATACGATTCGCATATCTTCCAACTCGCGACCTATTGCTTGCTGGTAAAACACGTGTATGATGTACGTCCTGCTTATGGTATTCTGCACTATCCCAACCAGACATACCGCATCGATTACACCTATGAACTTGAGTCCGCAACAATTGACCTGTTGCAAGAAATACGCTCAAATGAAAACCGTAAAGAAATCCATCGATCCCATGAAATTCCGGCGAGATGTAAAGGATGCGGCTTCCGTTCCACCTGCGAGCAAAGGCTAAGTGCGTAAGGAAGGTTTATTTTAAGAATAATTTGGAGCAGTCTATCGGTCACGTTGCACCAGCTTCCTATTCTGAAAACTCTATCCCCGAATACCTGAATTGACTACAAACCCAAATACCCACTATAATTGCACTATTATGCATAGTCCTATGCCAACTTTCCGACAAATCGCGGTCACCGCCCATCCCAAGCTGCCAGAAGCCATCGGCGAGGCGGAGAGGATCGCTACCTATTTGGCGGGTCATGGCATTCAGGCAGTGCACGGTTTGCTTTACGATGAAAAGCTATCCCGCCGGGTAATTTCGGGAGAATTCGATCTGCTAATTGCGTTAGGGGGTGATGGTACGATGCTGCGAGCCGGTCACTTGTGTGGGCCATCCCAAGTGCCTATCCTGGGTATCAACCTGGGACGTTTTGGTTTCCTTATGGAAATCCGGCATGAACAATGGCAAGATATTATGCCACGCCTCCTGCAGGGAGATTACTGGTTGGAGAAGCGTTTGATGTTGTCCACAATACATTCCCATGCAGGTAAACCATCAGGAGGGTGGGAAGTTCTGAACGAAGTATTTATAGGACGCGGTGAAATGGTCCGTCCAGTCCACCTGGTTGCAAATGTTGATGGGAGATTTTTGACCACATACGTAGCGGATGGCCTGATCGCGGCTACACCGACCGGCTCAACCGCCTACGCGTTGGCGGCTGGTGGGCCAATCTTACCACCTGAGCTACGCAATATACTGCTCGTGCCGATAGCTCCTCATCTATCCATAGACAGGGCGATTGTGCTTGCCGAAGGCTCCTCTGTGAATATCACGGTCCATACAGACCACCAAGCCGTGCTCAGCGTGGACGGTCAAGCGCCGGTTAGATTAACTGACGGCGATCAGGTAGAGGTACGCACAAGTGACCATACAGTGCAATTTGTGCGCTTTCAAGATCCGGGATATTTTTATCGTAACCTCACTCCCCATATGAACCAAAATCCATCAACAGGCAATCAAAGATGACCGATTCTCCCCCTATCCTTTATTGTGCAAACCATCCGAAAACCGAAACTACACTGCGTTGCAGCCGTTGCGAAAAACCAATATGTCCAAAGTGCGCCGTATCCACCCCAACCGGATACCGGTGTAAGGAATGTGTCCATGGTCAACAAAAAGCTTATAATACTGCCGAGTGGTACGATTATCTAATTGCCTTCCTCGTTGCTGGCTTTTTATCCTTTATTGGAAGCTGGATCATACCGAAGCTCGGATTTTTCACCATATTTTTGGCCCCTATCGCCGGAGTGATTATTGCCGAAGCGGTACGTTTTCTCATACGCAGAAGGCGATCCAGGAGCCTTTTTAAAGGAACTGCAGTAGCGGCAACGTTGGGTAGTCTGCCCATTTTGCTAACCCTCGTAGTTACAACGTTACCTTTTTTAGCCCAAGGTGGTATTTTCCTCCTTTTAGGCCTCGTATGGCAGGGGTTGTATACTTTCATTGTGACGACCACAGTATATTATCGTATAGCAGGCATCCAACTCAGAGCTTAAGACACACCCATGCT
>DAOVXM010000488.1 GCA_030636125.1 Chloroflexota bacterium
ACCAGGTCGATTGACGGCGTAGTCTCAAAGATCAATCGCAGCCCTTGCCTGACGATTTGGTGGTCGTCGGCCACCAGCACCTGGATCGTTTTACCCTCTTCCACGGCCTACTGTGTCTCCAATGGGATCTCCAGCCGCAAGCGCGTGCCTTCCCCAGGCGCGCTCGTTATCGCCAAAGACCCACCCATCAGCCTGGCGCGCTCGCGCATGCCGATAATACCGAAATGACCTCCCTTGGGGGGCTCGCCAGCAGGGTCGAACCCAATTCCATCGTCGATTATCGTGACCACCAGGGACTGCTCAGCCTGTGAAAAGCTCATCCGGGCGTGTTCTGCCTGGGCGTGGCGGGCGATATTGCTTAACCCTTCGCTGACGATGCGTAATAAATGGTCGGCACTGGCCGCCGCTGGTTCGCCAGGTAAGTTGTATTCAAAATCACAGGGGATGCCTGTTGTCATCGTAAAGCGGGTAACCTCCCGCAGCAGACGGCTTTCCAGGTCTTGCTCTTCGGCTGTACTGGTGCGTAGATCGCTAATTGCACGGCGCGATTCCCTTAGGGCTTCCCGCGCCCGGTTGATAGCATCCAACAGGATTTCTTCAGCCCTCTCTGCGCTGCCTCTTTTCAAGTGGGCATGCGCGGCGTCCAATTGCAGCACCAGGCCGGATAATCCCTGCGATAGCGTGTCGTGCAGCTCGCGCGCCAGGCGTTCGCGTTCTGTAGCCATGGCCATTTCCTCAGCTTTGGACGCATATTGGATCACCTGCCGGTTCGCTTCCTGCAGTTCTTTGGCAGATTCTTGGGCAGCTCTGCGAGCCTCCGCTTCGCGCATGAATAACGTCACAAAAGTGATCACAAAAGCCATCAGCGGAAAGACGGTAAACAAGAATGTACGTATTTCCCAGTCCGTCAGGTAAACCATCAAAGAAATCGCTAAGCCCAACAGGGCCAGGATTCCCAGGGCCGCATACAGCAGCCGGTCTCTGAAAAATCCTAACATTTCGCCCATCAGAGGCAGGATCAGCGCCAGGATCAGGGCCTCGCTGCGGGAGATCAACACAAGAATCACTGCCAGGATCATCTGGAGGACGATCCAGGGGAGAACCAGGCCGGGTGAAAAGATCAGGCGTTGGAAGGACCATTGCATCGCCAGGTATAACACCATCACCAGGATAAACGGGATTAAACGGCGGGGTTGTTGCAGATTCGGATCTAGGAGGATCAGCCAGATCGAGAAGGATCCCAGCACCAGCAAAACAATGACAAAGAAAGGCCTAGAGCTGTTTAACTCAGCGCGCTGTTCTTCATCCAGTGGCGTGCGCAGGGCGTTATATGTCTGTCGAAAGATGGAGTCTTTGCTCATCGCTTTTATTGTAATCCAGATTGCCAGATTTTTTCGATTGTACCTTTGGGCAATACCCAAAAAGGCAATTCAAGTCTGCCCGTCAGGACGATGGCAAGCGCCACCCTTTGCTCTAAACTGGTGGCAGCATAACAAATTCAATGCATCGGTTCAAATCCCAAATTCATAACACAACGAGGTGAAAAATGTCTACCAAAAAGTTCCTGACCCAAAGTTTCAAGATCGGTTTACTGCTGTTCGCCTTCCTGGTAATCTACATCGGCGCGGCCGTCTTTTTTATAAAAGGTCTTCCTGAAACCCCTGCCGACCCAGGCCCCATCCCTGCGCCCTTCGATATCCTGATCTTTGCAGCAGGACACGTGCTGGTGCTGGCCTGGATCATCGCACGCTCCAACTGGCGGGGCTGGAAATTGGTCCTGGCGCTGGTATTCACCTATTACGGCAGTATCACGATCATGTCTCAAATGGAGACCTGGTATTTCATGAGCAATATTAATGTCGGACCGGAAACGCTGCGCGGCCTGTTCCTGGCTGGCCTGCCGCCGGCGTTGGTTTTTATCCCCTTGGCGGTGTTGGTGCTGGGCAAATGGAAAAAGGCAGCTGGTACCCAGCTTGCAAGCGGGCTCTCAACCATGCCAGCTAAGCAATGGGCCTGGAAACTAACGCTGGTCGCGGTTGTTTACATGGTGCTTTATTTCAGTGCCGGTTATTACATCGCCTGGCAAAACCCCAACCTGGTGGCCTTCTACGGCGGGGTGGACGCGGGCAGCTTTTGGGCGCAAATGCGCCTCAACCTTGAGAGCAACCCTGACATCTTGCAGTTCCAGTTCATGCGTGGTGTGATGTGGGCGCTCTTCGCTCTGCCGGTGATCTGGATGTACCGGGGTCGTCCCCTGGAAGCGGCCTTACTGGTGGCTCTGCTGTTCGGCGTGACATTCAATATCGGCCATTTGATGCCAAACTCGCTGATGCCGGATGCTAGTATGCGCTTCTCCCACTTGATGGAAACGACCTCCTCCAATTTCGTTTTCGGTCTGATCGTAGTCTGGCTACTGCACCGTGAGCATAATTCTCTTAGGGATCTGTTCGGATTGAAAAGTGTAAAAAATTTACGCCAGGCTGAGACGCTGGCATAAGCGACCTGATATATAATCCCCCCCCAGGGGTATCATCACCCTGGGGGGATCCTATTTAACAGTGCCTTGGCTTCGAAACGAAATGATTTAGAGTAATATTGCCGGACTCTTATATAGGCTCCTTGGGCGTCCGAGGTGGGAGCGGGCGTCAGATAGCATTACTGGGATAAACCAAGTCGTTAGCGGATCGAGATCTGACCTTGGCACACAGCAATGGACCGCGCATCTAACGGTAGCGAGTGGGTTATGAATTCGGATGATGGGTGGTAATCAGAACAAGTGGGAAAGGCTGGCACAAAGTTCCATTTTTCGTATGCACAACTTAATATTGAAAAATTTGCTGCGGTTTAACTTTAAG
>DAOVXM010000080.1 GCA_030636125.1 Chloroflexota bacterium
AAAAAACGACACCATTACTTAGCGCGCTCACAATTATCACTATAATTCTTGGTGGATGGATATACATAAATCTCGGACAACCAGGTTTTTACGGGGAAGGGATTTTTGTTATCCTTAAAAACCAAACTGACACATCCGAGGCCGAAGATATCCCCAGCTACACAGCACGCCGGCATTATGTGTATGAAACCTTGACCGAACATGCAAATCGGACGCAGAATGACTTGCAAACAGTATTTGACAATCTAGGGATCGATTACACAGCATATTATCTGGTAAATGGGCTTCAAGTACAAGGGGGACCCATCCTACGTATCTGGCTGGAAGGCAGACCCGAGGTAGATCGTGTCATTGACAATCCCTGGTTGCGTCCACTTACCTCTCCTCTGCCAACCTCGTCTGGTTTCGCTCAAGCACCAACCAACCCAACCTGGAATCTCAACGCCATCAAAGCCAATCGTGTTTGGGATGAGCTTGGTGTCACTGGAGCTGGAATCGTTATCGGGCAATCCGATAGTGGAATTGACGGTGAACACCCAGAATTATATGTGAGCTACAGGGGCGTTAACAGTGGTCACGACTATAACTGGTTCGACCCATGGAATGGCACCACGAAACCGACCGATATTGATGGTCATGGGACCCACTCATTGGGGATCATTGTAGGTCAAAGAGTCGGTGTTGCTCCAGGCGCATCGTGGTATGGTTGTGTCAACCTTGCTCGAAACCTGGGCAACCCGTCATTGTATTTAGACTGCATGCAGTTTATGCTCGCTCCGTTTCCAATTGGAGGAGATCCTTTAAAGGATGGGGATCCATCTCTCGGTGCCCATATTTCGAATAATTCCTGGGGATGCCCGCAGATAGAAGGATGTGATTCAGGCGCGTTACTACCGGCCGTGCGCGCATTACGTGACGCCGGTGTTTTTGTGGTGGCCTCCGCTGGTAATGATGGTCCGAATTGTGAGTCCTTGAGCGTTCCAATTCCTATATACGAAGAGGCATATGCAGTAGGATCAATAGACCAATTCGGGCAGTTATCAAGTTTCAGCAGCTTGGGACCTGTTACAGTTGATGGCAGTGGAAGGACTAAGCCCGATTTAACTGCTCCGGGTGAAGAAGTGCTTTCGGCGATGCCAAATAACAGTTATGATTATCTTAGCGGGACATCCTTTGCGGGACCGCATGTTGCCGGGGTGGTAGCTTTGATGTGGTCTGCAAATCCAATACTTATAGGCGACATGGACCGGACCGAAGAGATTCTTGCCCATACAGCTCAGCCTTACACAGGCAATATTCCTGCATGCGAGGGGGC
Source organism: Chloroflexota bacterium (assembly GCA_030636125.1). The sequence goes on from DAOVXM010000080.1 coordinate 1,316, forward strand.
TAGTTCAAATCCCAGCACAGCAGTAGGTTACGGAATTGTGGATGCTTATGCTGCTGTGAAGATGGCTTTAGAGGCCAGGTGATTAACTCCTCTATTTTTGTGATTATCCATCCCAAGGAATAATATTCGTTGCATATATATCATTGTTATTGATGGTATTATGAAAGGGATCAAGTATGGACATAGAGGTGGCACCAATTATGTTATACCCATTTTTGATACGCCAACTGCGATTGTCAAACATGGTGATTCAGGTATTCTAGGTATTGGTTTTTTGACCCAATAGATGAAATACTATTCGGAGATTTTTCATGAGACGCTGGAATGGATGGGGGGACGAAAGTATACACTACCCCCTCCAAGAGACAGCCAAAGAACACTTGGTATCGATTATTGGTAGAACCAATCCAACTCCGGATCAATCGTTGGACCGAGTATTGGTTTCAATACCTGATTCGACTTTGCCGACTCACCCCTTAGTTAGCATAGATGCTCAAGATCGTTTGCGGCATGCACGTGGTCAGAGCCTTCCAGATTGGATAGCGATGCGTTCGGGAAATATTGGGGCCTTTCCCTGTGGGGTAGCTTACCCTACATCCAATGAAAAGATCAGAAAAATATTGGGTTTCGCCCGAGAACACGGCCTAAAAATTATTCCTTACGGTGGTGGCACCAGCGTTGTGGGTCATATCAACCCTCGCCCCGACGACGATCAGGTCTTGACAGTAGATCTTTCAAGAATGAACAAGTTAATCCACCTGGACGAAACCAGTCTCCTGGCGACATTTGATGCTGGTGTGTCTGGTTCTGAGCTTGAGAGTCAATTAAACTCCCACGGTTATACACTTGGGCATTTCCCACAATCATTTGAACTATCCACCTTGGGCGGATGGATAGCAACTAGATCCTGCGGGCAGCAATCCTATCATTACGGTCGAATCGAAGATCTGTTCGCTGGCGGAAAGGTCGAAACCCCGATAGGATCGCTAACACTGCCTCCCCTTCCAGCAAGCGCTGCTGGACCGGATATAAAACATTTAATCCTTGGTAGTGAAGGGCGCCTGGGCATCATCACTCAAGCAACAGTACGAATCCGTCGTTTACCCGAGACCGAAAGATTTTATGGGGTTTTCTTTCATGAATGGGAGGCAGGTATCAATGCCGTACGAATGATCGTACAAGAAGGTGTCCAGGTGTCTATGTTGCGCCTAAGTGATCCTCAGGAAACTAAAACCACTTTGTTACTTTCTGGAAAAGACGATTTGGTCCAATGGGCTGATCGTGCATTAAATTTACTCGGATATGGAAAAAACCGTTGCCTGCTGATTTTTGGGATTACTGGAGATTATAAATCTGCCAAACTTGCCCGCCGACAAACTAACTCAATTGTTCGTTTATTCGGAGGTCTCCCAACCGGGAAAGTGATCGGATCGATCTGGCGAAAGAGCCGCTTTAAAACTCCTTACCTGCGCAACACACTTTGGGAACTTGGTTATGCTTTGGATACCATCGAAACCGCGGTTCCATGGGTAAAAGTGTTCCATTTAGCACAAACAGTAACTGAGACCCTGCGGTATGGATTGGCTGAACTAGATGAACGAGTATTAGCTTTTTCGCACCTTTCACACGTCTATATTGATGGAGCCAGTATATATGTTACATATTTATTTCGGCGAGCTGAGGCTCCTGAAGAAACGTTCCGAAGATGGGAACACATGAAACGCATTACAAGCGAATCAATTATCGCTCATGGTGGCACGATCAGCCACCAACATGGTGTTGGCAATGATCATGTACCTTATCTACTCTCTGAAAAAAGCCAGGTTGGCATGACAATACTTGAAACTGTACAGAAAAAGCTCGATCCTGATGGATTACTGAATCCGGGTAAATTGTTGGTCTAAAGAATATGTGGACAAAAGGTTGGCGCGACCGGGTTTGGTCAATTTTGGATTCACATTGGGATATCATCGTAATTGGTGGAGGTATTACTGGTGCTGGCATCCTACGAGAAGCGGCTAGGGTAGGCCTACGCGCTCTTCTCATCGAAGCACATGATTTTGCATCAGGTACATCCAGCCGTTCATCCAAGCTTGTCCATGGGGGATTCCGCTATTTGCGCAATGGTCAATTAACTTTGACCTATGAATCAGTTCGTGAGCGTGAGTATCTGCTAAAAGATGGGAAGGGCTTGGTCAATAAGCTAGGATTTCTTATGCCAAGCTACAACACCGATAAAATACCCATCTGGCTCATGGGATTAGGGTTAGCTGTATATTCTGTTCTAGCACTTAGATGGGATCATCGCAGATATAACTCGACCGAATTCCGGAAATTATGCCCCCAGTTGAACACAGATGGTCTGCATGGGGGCTATCGTTTTTTCGATGCCCAGGCTGACGATGCCCGCCTTGTGCTACGAGTTATCCAAGAGGCAGTAGTCGATGGAGGTGTAGCATTAAATTACGCGTCTGTTTCCGGTCTTCTCCGTGATGATCATAATAACGTCTCGGGCGTTATCATAACTGATAAAGCTCCTGCTGGCGATGGTCGCAGTATGGAAATAAAATCATCTGTCGTTATAAACGCAACCGGAGCCTGGGCTGATGAGATACGAGCACACATCAACCAGCCACGTAGGTTGCGGAAATTACGGGGTAGCCACTTAATTTTACCTTATCACCGGCTGCCATTAACTCGAGCAATAAGCATTTTTAACCCACAGGACGGTCGTCCCGTATTCGCTTTTCCCTGGGAAGGAATTATCATCGTTGGCACTACTGATGTTGATCACCAAGCAACCATGAACTCGGATATCAGCATCACTCAAGCCGAAGTAGAATACTTATTACAGGCTATCCATATCACATTTCCAGGTCAAGAATTAAGTATTGACGACATTCAAGCTACTTTTTCAGGTGTTCGACCGGTTGTGGATACACGAAAAACCGATCCCTCAAAGGAATCCAGAGAACATATCATCTGGAACGAATATGGGCTAGTGACCGTTACTGGTGGGAAATTAACTACATTCCGCTTAATGGCACTACAAGCTCTTAAAGTGGCTTTATCTTGTATACCAGATTGTCCAAAGATCCATTCGAAGCAGCCTATATTGAACGCTCTTCCCGTAAGTGAGGTTAAACAAACTGATTTACCCTTGCCTCTAAGGTTACGTCTGCTAGGCCGTTATGGTGAAAACATAGCCACGATGATCAGCACAGCACAAACGAATGAGCTAACTCTGATCGATCATTCCACTGCATTGTGGGCTGAGTTAAGATGGGCTGCCAGATCCGAGGGTGTTGTACATCTTGATGATTTATTACTGCGTCGAGTCCGCTTAGGGCTACTTCTTCCCCATGGAGGTATTAATAAATTGGAAAAAATTCGCTCAATTGTCCAGGAAGAGCTTGATTGGGATGACGCTCGCTGGGAAAAAGAGTGCACAGAATATGTAACTTTATGGCACCAGTATCATCAATTCAACAACTAGGTTATTTGATGAATGACTGACATCTCTCGGTTAATTAACTCGTGGCGAAGTGAACCATCCATCGGTGGTAATATCACCGCTTGGCGGACGATTCCATTTCGTAAAGCTAAGCTGGTTCCATTGCCCGACGAACTTCACCCAGCACTGGTTCAGGCGCTTAACAACTCTGGCATCCAGACATTGTTCACGCATCAAGCACAAGCCTGGAAGCAGATTCAAGCTGGATTCAACACAGGGATTGTAACTGGTACAGCTAGCGGCAAGACTTTATGCTATAACTTACCCGTACTCGATCACCTTTTCCGCAATCCAGATGCTCGTGCGCTATACTTCTTCCCCACGAAAGCCTTATCTCAAGACCAATATAATGTTATTAGAGATCTTCTATTAGAGGTCAATGCGTCAGTAACTTCTGACCCACTAAATTCACTATCATTAGGTGTCTATGATGGAGATACCCAAAGGAAGGACCGCTCAGCCATACGTGAGAATGCCCGCATATTGATCAGCAACCCTGATATGTTGCATGCGGGAATACTACCCCATCACACAGTCTGGGCTGGATTTTTCCGTTATTTGAGATACATTGTCATCGATGAAATGCATGCGTACCGGGGTGTCTTCGGCTCACATGTTGCTAATGTAATACGCCGGCTAAAACGCATTGCTAAGTTTTATGGCTCTAATCCCCAATTCATTCTAACTTCAGCTACCATAGCGAATCCTAAGGAGTTGGCAGAGAATTTGATTGAGGAAGAAATCCACCTTATCGATGAAGACGGTTCAGCCCTTGGGTCAAAATATTTTCTAATTTACAATCCTCCAGTGGTTGACCAACATCTTGGAATACGTCGTAGCGCCTTGCATGAAAGTGTACGCCTGGCAGAAGATTTAATAACCTACAACGTTCAGACGATAATTTTTGCCCGTTCGCGACGGACAGTTGAGATCATATTAACCTATCTAAGAGAATCCTCAAATCCAAACTACCCCAAGGAATTATCCGCCACAAACCTTAGTAATAAAACAAGTAAAGAGGATTTCATACGGGGTTATCGCTCTGGCTACCTCCCCCAACAACGCCGCGAAATTGAGCGTGGACTGCGTCAAGGACACGTGCGGACAGTAGTCGCTACAAATGCGCTGGAATTGGGTATTGATATCGGTGGCATGGGGGCAACGCTGCTCGTAGGATATCCCGGCACAATAGCAGCTACTTGGCAACAAGCCGGACGTTCAGGCAGAGGGAATGACACCTCACTTACAGTGCTTGTTGCAACTGCTGACCCACTCGACCAATTCCTTGCAGCGAATCCAAACTATTTTTTCGAACGTTCTCCCGAGCATGCACTCATTAATCCAGATAACTTGTTAATCCTTATTGAGCATCTACGTTGTGCTGCCTTTGAACTCCCTTTCCGGGTTGCAGATGGATTTGGACAGGTGGAACCATCACAACTGGATGAATTCCTAATGTTTTTACAAAATGAGGGCATTCTTCACAAATCAGATGAAAAATATTTTTGGATGGCAGATCAATATCCCGCTCAATCCGTTTCCTTGCGGCATGCCTCAGCAAATAATGTACTCCTTCAATCCTTGGAAAATGATTTATCAATAACAATTGGGGAAGTAGACCAACCCAGCGCTTATTGGATGGTCCATCCGGGGGCTATCTATCTGCATGAGGGAAAAACTTACACAGTCAAGGAGCTCGATCTTGAGGAAAATGTGGCCAGACTTATTAGAAATGAGACAGATTATTACACAGAACCGCTTAGAGAAACTACCGTACAACTATTGGAGTTGAAAGCGGAAGAGGAAGCTCAAGGAGCAATTAAAGCTTATGGAGAACTCAGTGTAACGTCTCAGTTAATCGGATTCCGGAAAATTAGATGGTTTACACATGAAAATCTCGGTGTTAGTGACCTATCTCTTCCACCCACAGAGCTGATTACGACAGGTTATTGGTTGGCGTTAACAGACGCAACCGTTGAAAAGTTACAAAAAAACGAGGAATGGAGCGGCGATCCGAACAATTATGGCCCTAACTGGACCAAACTTCGCAATGAAGTGCGAAAGAGGGATAATTATCAATGTCAGGTCTGTGGCTTACCAGAAAGTGTCCGATCCCATGATGTGCACCACATTACACCCTTTCGTTACTTCCAATCCCACCAATATGCGAATCGGTTGGAAAACCTGGTAACGCTCTGTCCAAGATGTCATCGTAGAGCTGAAACTGTCGTGCGTGTTAAGAGTGGTTTATCTGGTATCGCTTTTGTACTAAAACATATTGCCCCATTATTTTTGATGTGTGATACGCGTGACATTGGTGTACATTCGGATCCAAAGTCATCCATCACAAAGGGTAAAGCGACAATTGTCATATTTGACCAAATTCCTGCTGGAATCGGCTTTAGTCAACAGTTGTATGAATTACACGAGGAAATCATAAAATATTCCCAAGAATTGGTATCGTCCTGTGAATGCAGCGATGGATGTCCATCATGTGTAGGTCCTGGGGGAGAAAGTGGTAGCGGGGGGAAGCAAGAAACATTGGCGATATTAGAAGCTCTTAACGGAACGTTTATGGTATAACTACGAGACTAAAACGCAATAGCTTCTTATCCAATAAATCGAAAGATGCCATCCCTTTCCGAGAAACTTAAATCATTAGGTGTACAAGTTGGGACGCAAAATATTCCCCAACCACTACCCTCAAATCCCCATACAATTGAAAAAATTCTCTCCGGACATTCTTTAGAGACTCACTTTGGTGACACCTTCGTGATCGAGGAAACTTATCCTGCTGATTACCGACACGGTCAAGGTGGCTTATTTAATAAAGCACCCTTTGACATCATGGCGCAATGGGTCAGGGATGAACGCATGTTAGATTATCCCCGGGAAAGCTTTGTTTATCTTGATACAGAAACCACGGGTTTATCAGGTGGAAGCGGAACGTACGCGTTTTTAATCGGTGTAGGCCGTTTTGAAGGAGAAAATTTTCATCTTGCCCAATTTTTTATGCGAGATCCGATAGAAGAACCAGCCCAGTTATCTGCCCTCGAGGAATTCCTCGCACCTTGCAATGCATTAATTACTTATAACGGTAAATCCTTTGATATTCCCCTTCTAAACTCACGTTTTATTTACCATGGATGGCGTACACCCTTTAATGATCTTACTCACATAGATTTACTACACCTCTCCAGACGATTGTGGCGCGAACGCCTCCCCAGTAGAACATTGGGGAATATTGAAGTTCAAATCCTTGGTACTCAACGCACGGAGCAAGACGTCCCTGGATGGATGATCCCTCAAATGTACTTTGACTATTTACGGAATGGCGATGCCCGTCCATTGAAAAAAGTTTTCTACCATAACGCCATGGATATTCTCTCACTTGCCGCGTTGTTTCACCATTCTGCCAGGCTGCTTTCAGATCCAACGAATGGTATTGTCGAACACGGCGTTGATTTTATCTCGCTTGCCAGACTATTTGAAGATCTAGGTGATCTTGAAAAAGCTACCAATTTATACTTGCTTGGTTTAAATCACGAGGACATTCGAAACCATAGCATTCCAGAAGAAGTACTCTTGCGAGCTATTTTGCGTCTTGCATTAATATACAAACGTCAAGGAAAATTCAAGCCTGCAATTGAACTCTG
>DAOVXM010000422.1 GCA_030636125.1 Chloroflexota bacterium
GATGAGCATCGCCATAGATAAACTTGCCATCAGCATCATTACTCTCTTAATCATCTTGTTCCTCCCATAATATTAATAAGTATAAGGTAAAGCCAGTAGATAGGTGACCAGATCATCGAGTTCTTCCTGGGTTAAATGTGAGCTAACCCCGTGCAGGTCACTTTGATTGTAAGTGGTTAATACTTCCTCGAGATCCGCGGCACGACCATCATGCAGATATGGTGGGCTGTCGAACAAAAAACGTAACGTGGGTGTATCGTATTCTTCTAAAACTTCGCCTGTGCCCACATTATGCAGCATTAAATCGGTATATAAAGGTGGCGAATGGCAATCAAGACATCCAGCTTCGGGAGATTCAAATACGGCTTTACCTCTCTTCTCCTGGGGGGTCAAGGCATGGGATCGTTGTGGTATAGCTAAGCCATCAATAAATGCAGCCAGCGCATCTAAATCGGCAGAACGCCCCTGGTTGGGATCTCCCAGGGTTGGATGCATATCCTTACAACCAATCAAGCCTGTCCCGAACTGCTCATGGCAGATGGCGAACTCGCTGTCTGCTGACTCATCCCATTCAGCCGTCCAACGCAGAGGATACGTCTCGATCATGCCCAACAAGCTGGTTGTGTTGCGGGATACCAGGTCCAGACTGCTGGACCGCATCTGCCAGGTGCGGCCATCCTGTTCCCCTTCGATATGGCAGGTGTTGCAGCTGATCCAGCGCGCCCGGGCTAATTCCGGCCGTGAGCTGGAATGGAAGAGACGTTTGCCTTGTAAAATAATGGGAGGCAAGGGAATATTTGTCGTAGTGATCACCTTCGTCACGGTATACGTTTGGGTGTCAATCATACTGACGGTCCCTGATAAGGTGTTATTAACATAGGCGGTATTTCCATCCAAGCTGATTACCACACCACGTGGGTTTTCACCGACAGGGATATGAGCTTGCCTGCTTGGTCGCCTTGGGTCAGTGATATTGATCACAGATATGTCGTTACTGCCTGAATTCGTCACCCACAGCTCGCTATCTTCTTTGGTCAGGGCTAACCCCCAGGGCAGACCTACTGGTGTATCGACTACATCCAGCGATATAAGTTCAGAACTATCGTAGCTCTTGGTTTTAAGATCGACGACGGACACCTTGGGGAAAACGGTCGTATCAAACTGTGTGTTCAAACCAAGGCCGTTGCCCATTGTTTGAGGTATGTAAACCCGAGATCCATCTCTGCTTACGATTAAAGATGGCGCAGGAGCGACTTTATTCAGAGTCGGGATAGTACCTACTACTTCAGGCTGGAAACCTTGTCCGTTTACCTGTATTCCCCCTTGGGCTTGGTAATGGTTTAACAGTGCACTTAAAGATAAAGGCAAATATATATTAAACGATTCCACGAGAATAATTGTCACTTCACCGGACAACAAATGGGTGACCAGTAAGTAATGACCATCCGGTGAAAATGCCAGCCCATATGGGCGGTCATTAACCGGGAGAAGGGCAACAAGGTCAAGTGTATCGTAATCCAGGATACGTACCTGATCATCACCGAATTCTGCAACTGCCACAGTTTCACTATCCGGCGAGATAACCACCCCAATTGGCCGGTCTCCTACGGGTAGGGTCTCTATCACCTGGCGTGCTGCCATGTCTACGATTGAGATAGTATCAGAACCCTGGTTGGCCACCAAAGCCATAGCACCATCTGGGGAGATGGCCAGACTGCGCGGATCGATCCCGACTGGAAGCTCATGAAGTACCGAATGATCTTCCGTATCGATAAAGGTTAAGCTATTTGAATCAGGATTAACCACGAGCAATGTTCCCCCAGTTGGAGTGATAGCTATCATCACGCTAGAGATGACAGTGGGCTTTTCCTTATTCTGTTTTAACACCGTAACTTCAGCAGCTGGACTAATTACTACTGATACAAGTAAAAGCGCCCCCGTGAGCCAATTAATGATACTTCGCATCATGTTATTAGAGTGGAGAAAGGTCGTCATACCTCTCTCCTCTGTGCCTTAAATAGACGCGATAAAATACAAACGACAGCTATTTTCTTACGCTATTAAATTTAATAACCAGTAAAATTCGCTTGAAATGATGTATCTGCGCCTATGGATAACACCGACATGTCAGACGCTACCTAGTCTGCCTCGTCTACGTGCAAACGAGAATTGACCTGATTCCGTGAATCCCCTAGAAAAACTACTCTAACTATACAGGAAAAATCAAGGAAATACAAATGATAACACTTACCCCTTCTTATCGAACAGTTAGAGGTAAATAAATTTGAAACGATAAGCTGCTTTCCCTACCCTCCCAAAAACCTCCGCTCAATTGGTATTGTTCACCAGATAAATATCCAGCATCGTGCTGCCCGATGGTGCCGGTTAACCGGTAACTACCACCAAAACTGGTGGCTCCACCGCTGTCCACCGTCCACCAATCCAGGCTGAACTCCTCCGGCGCAGCTATAGCGATTGTCACTATCAGGAACAGGGAAATCGCCGCCAATATGAGGACCATCATCCTTTTATCCATGATTTTATTCCTTAGCGCAGTGTGACAAATACCGGGATGGTATCCACTCCCGGATTGGGCATGGCTAAAGCGATGCCGATCACCGGCGCGCCCTCTGTCACCGGCATATCCCCAAGCATCTCCGTGCGCAGACCACGCGCAAAACCAGGTAACTCTGAGGCGGTCAATCTCTGGCCGGGCATGATGTCAACCACAGAAGAATCAACTCTGACATCCGTCACACCTAAAACGGTTAGAGTCACATAATCACCTTTTTGGGCTTGACCGGGAACACTTTGGAGAACCATTGCCCCTTCATCTTCCTTGCCGGGTGCCAATTGAAGCTCCATGCGACTTTGTACCACACCGATAACACCATCATAGGTGCTGTCCGCCTTCCGTACGGTTGGCAACCTGGAGAGGCTACCTAACATTGGGTCGGCGATACCAGTTGCAGCGACAACATCGCCCTGCGTTAAGGTAGCTAAACCGTCAACCTTAGCCAACAACAAATATGAACTTGCGGTTAAATTGCCGCCATAAATATTGTCGGGTGTGTACAAACCCCAATTTCCGCTTGCAGCTACCGTGTTTACCCATAAAGCATTATTTGGTACTCCTGGTTCTGGTATAAACAGACCATAACTGGGAACTTCGGTGCCTTCACCAATTTGGATGCCGTCATCAGCCGGCTCCATGATCCTCACCCCATCAAAACCAGCGAAGCCAACCCACAAACCATAACCTGCTGCCCCATTTACCTCTACTCCATTACTTTCACTCGATGTTTTCGTTGTTGCAGGAGACCCTGCGGTGCTGACCCTGATGCCATCATCCCCTGCATGACTCACCCAGACACCATGCTCTCCCGCATGTCCAACAAAAACACCATCCGACTCAGCGCCTGCTACTTCGAAGCCACTACTTGTTCCCCGGTAAGTCCATGTGCTTGGATTTCCGGCGGTAGCCACATAGACACCATCACCACCAGCGTGTCGCACGAAGACCCCATCTGTCCCCGCTGAATTGACATACATGCCGTACCTGCCAACCGAATCCACCACCAAACCATC
>DAOVXM010000511.1 GCA_030636125.1 Chloroflexota bacterium
ATGACCTCGTAACTATCACCAAGTTTTTGGGTGATGCGGGGATCCTCAAAAAGGGTTTGGGACCAGGGATTAGACTTGGCAATAATCAGTGCGACCGGATCGATTTCGATCGTGGTAACGTACCTGGCGTATTTGGCAGCTTCAATAGCCGTGTAGCCCAGACCAGTTGCCTAATCCAGCACATGACCGGATAGTGGTTTTACCACCTTGATCTTTTCCAGCGTGTCTTGGTGTGGATTAGTTCCTTCCTTCCTAGAAAGACAACCCCTTCCGGTGTTAATTCGACCTGCGAGCTGGTCAGTCCCAGATCGAGTGAAATATTGACCTATCGTTTGCCATCCTGGCGGTATTGTAGCAGAGGTTTGGTTTGGAAATGTGAGATTATGGTATCAGATGGCATTATTCAATATGGAGAGAATCATTTCATCCATTCACTTCCTTCGCATACATGGTGAACGTCTTGGTAGCTTTGAAGCCCAATCGCTCGTACAATCTGCTCGCCTGCGGATTGTTTCTGTTGACCGAGAGCATACCGTTTGTATAACCGGCCTTACTCATCTGACGCAAACACTCTACCAATAACCCCGAGGCGATACCGCGCCTGCGCCAGGCTCGTCGCACTCCCATTTGGGTGATCCAGGGCTCCTCGCTGAATACGCCTGTGCCGGTCTTCTCAACGTGGCAGATGGTATATCCGACTGGATGCCCATCTTTTTTAAGCAATAGAGACAATCCTGGACGGAATTCTTCATCCTCAGGATTAGTAAAATGAGATGCCCAGGCAGCCTCGCTCATAATATTGTCAGTGCGGGTTAGGAAAGCGTCTTTGTAGATCGAATAGAATTCCCTTTTGTTCTCGGGCTTATATGTCTCCATTAATGAATTTGGAGATATTGAATAATCTGGAAGTGGTCTTTGCAGGTTGTATCTCATCTCTACTTCGGCATACATAAACGTGAAACCATGCTCCTTAAATAATTCTATGGCACCCGCCGGACGATCGTAAAACATGATACGCAGTATCTGCTGTCGTCCATCAGCGATTGCCTGGAGATGTTCACAAGCTCGTGCCTCAAGCCAGTTTAGCAGCGCCTTTCCGATCCCTTGATTGCGATATTCCGGGTGCACGCGTCCATCGAGGAAAGCGCGCACCTGATCGTGTCCTGGCGAGTAATGGATCCACCCTGCTGCAATAACGTTTCTCTCAGAATTTATGGCTAACACGCAATTTAACTCAGCGTGCGCTTGGTCTGCCAATCTCTCGTTCCAAGTTTCCATGCTGCCCGCTTTCGTAGAGCCATCCACCTGGGAGCACACTTGATCAAAATGAACTAAGGCTTTAGCATCATCCAAATTCATCGCTCGCCAGTTGTACCCTACGAACGTGGGGAGACTATCGTAATCCATAGAATTGAAATTATTACTCTCTAAGTTGTTCAGTTTCCCTTTGCGCGAGAACTGCTCTGGCAACAATTAATTGTTGATATTTGATTGCCAGTTTATTGTTGTCGCTTCTCACCTTTGCTTTCAATATATCACCTTCTAACTCAGCTACCTCGAGGCGTAAGTAGTAATCCAGCATTTCTTTGAGGTGGGCGAGGACAATTTTGCCAGTTAAAATGGGGTGGTTATTGGTTACATTGGCATCAGGGAACTCAAGTCCATGTTCAAGTTCCACTTCAAGACCAAGGCGGAACTCTTCAAGTGGTATTTCTAAGGCTTCCGCTCCCACTTCAGCCCGGATAATATCCGTTTCATCTTCTAAAACCTTGGTATCGCTTAAATTTGTCCAGTCTCGGATGCCGAGTTCCTGGCAGACCCGCTTAACCTCTTCTATGGTGATGTAATTGGGTAGTTGCATTTTGTTCTCCTTGAAATGTATGGTTTTTATTGCCATTTAGCTCAATCCGGGTCATATATCTAATAAATATTTTTCATAGGAAGATTTGAGCTCTCATTAACAGACAATTGGAAAACATCCGGTCGAGCGTAGTGACCCACGACATCTAGATCAAACTTTGCGCGTACTACTTCAGCTAGATCAATGTTTGCATATAGTATTCCCTCCTGGTCGTAAAGTGGTCCTGCAAGCACTTCTCCCAATGGAGAAATGATACTGCTGCCTCCCCGGCACATGATCTGTGGTTGTTGATCTAAATCATCGATCCCCACTAAATCCGTTGGGTACATATCCTTTGTCACGAATTGGTTACATCCTAAAACATAACAACGTCCCTCACAGGCGATATGGCGTAGAGTCGCTTGCCAAGTATCGCGCGCATCTGCGGTGGGAGCCAGATAGATCTCAACCCCCTTACCGTACATAGCTGTACGTGCGAGGGGCATGTAATTCTCCCAGCAGATGAGCCCCCCTATCTTACCGAGCTCAGTATTGATAACAGTTAGGGTGCTTCCATCTCCTTCACCCCAAATTAACCGCTCGGCAGCTGTTGGCTTGAGCTTACGGTGTTTACCGAGCAGTCTACCGTTTGGGCCAAAATACAACAA
>DAOVXM010000354.1 GCA_030636125.1 Chloroflexota bacterium
ATGGATCGGGTGGGGGGAAATCTCCGTGGCGGCAGGCGTTGGGTCTTGCCGGCCCCACGCCTGCTGCCACAGCAACTATTAGAGAGCTCTTGTGAGCAAAAGCAGTCATTGCTGCGTATAATAGTATAAGTAAGTGTAGGGAGTTTAGTTGGACACATTGTCCACACAAACTCATCCAAACCACCCATAATGAGGTGGAAGGATCATGGCGAATCTCGAAATACTTATCGAACGCTGGCGCGCTGGCGACGAACGGGCAGCCGAAGCAATCTATAACCTCCACCGGGAGCGCACTTTCCGGCTGGCTTATGCCTTGCTGAGTAACACGGAAGATGCTGAAGAGGCCGCTCAAGACGCCCTAGCCTATGCTTTGCTCAAGATAGACCACTTCGATGAGAAACGCAGCCAATTTACCACCTGGCTGCATATGATCACTGTGAGCCGCAGCCGCGATGTATTGCGCAAGCGACGATTTCCAGCTTACTCGCTGATCGAGTTATTGAGACGCCGGAAAAGCCCACCCGATCCTGGCCCTGGACCTGAACGGCAGACTGAAAAAACAGAAATGCGCAACGCTGTTTGGGAAGCAGTGCAGAAACTCAATCCTATGCAACGGGAGGTGATTGTACTGCGGCATTGGGGCGGGCATACTTACCAGGAAATATCCGAAATCGTGGGCTGCCCCATGAAAACAGCGCAATCTCGCGTGCGGCTGGCCTATCAGAAGCTTGCTCGAACCCTGGAAGAAAACGATCTACACCGAATATTGGAGGAAACCAGATGAATAACCATTTTATGAATAGCCATCTTACCCAAGAAAGTCTGACCGACTACATTTACCGCACGCTGGATGACGCTAAACGCGAAAGCATCGACGAACACCTGCTGGGTTGTCCAACATGCAGAGGGCGACTGGCAGAGGGCGAACGTCTCCAACGGCAGATTTCCAATGAGTTGAGCGCCGCGGTTAATATTGCAGCCATCCCAAAGCAGATGTCCTTTGCAAAAATCGCCCCGCGGCTGGAATCCCGGCGCATATTCCGGATCCCCTGGCGCAGCCCGGCACTTTCAACTTCGCTGGCATTTACACTCATAGGATTGATCCTGGCGCTGACGGGGTTGTGGCAAGTTATCGGGCACGGTACCGCGGCCCCGACGCCACATATTGGCGCATTCCCCCCCCTGGCTTGTTTCTTCTTCATGCTGGCTTCCGTTGAAGAATATGACAAGGCGGCATTCTCGGTCCGGCCCCGCTTTGTTGTCATAGCCCTGGCAACTGTGATATTATGGCTGGGAACAGCGATTATCGGCGTGTTCAACTTCCTGGTTCTTCGCGATCTGGCCATTGCAGCAGTTGTCGCGTTGGGAGGCGGCGCGGCTGAAGCTTTACCGGCTGCTATGATGGCAGCGTACTTTGGTGGCGGAACGCTTTTTATCCTGGCCGTGATTGGCGGAGCAGAGTATCATCTTAAAAATATCGGGCAGCCCAGATCCTGGAAACTGTTCAGCATTACCCTGCTTGTGCAGCTCTTTATCCTGATCCTGCCTTATTGGGTGTACTGAGAACCTATCCGGTCAGTGTGGAGAAATTATGGATACAAGCCTCGAAGCTAAAATTAGCCCCTGGATTTATGGCCTGGCCTACGGTATCTGGTTCTTAACCGCGGTCCTGGCCGTGCTCAGTTTCTTAGCCAGCCGAGAGATCATCATCCGCACCTATTTGCGGTTTTTCCCCTGGGATGCCGGGAGGGTCCAAACCGGACAGGGTGGATTACCGCTGCTCAATATCCTGATCTCGCTGCCTCTGGCGATGTTGGTGATCGCGATCGTCATCGGTGGTTTCGAATACCAGCACCGCAATATGAACGAGCCCCAGGCCTGGAGACTGCTGGCGCGTACGCTGGCACTTGAATTTGGCATCCTGCTGTTGGCTTTGTATATCTAAGAAGCTATCCTGAAATTATTGCCCCTACCGGATTTTCTAAAGGGATGGTTGGCAAATATGCCTACAATTTCTATGATTTCAAATACATTACGCCCCTATGTCAATGAAGGGGTCAAGATTATTATTTGGTTCTTTCTGGCAGCGGCAGTGATTATCTTTGCACTGCATAGCCTGGTTGCCATCGCCCATCCATACTCCCTTGACTATGGCGAAGCCCCCCTGATCGATCAAGCCACGCGCCTGGCAAGCGGCCAGAATATCTACCGGCCCAATATCGATACGCCGCCCTATACCATCGCAAATTACCCACCTCTCTACCTGATTTCATTAACACCTTTCCTTAATTGGTTCAATTCACCTTTCCATATGGGCCGGGTCATTTCATTTGTGGCGACTTTACTCTCGGCAGTTTTCATCGGCCTGACAGTCCATACCTTCACCAGGAACCGTCTGAGTTCCCTGGTGGCGGCGCTGCTATTCCTGGCAAGCCCGTATGTGGTGCAATGGGCGGGCCTGGCGCGGATCGACTCGCTGGCGTTAGCCTTTGCTATGGGGGCAATCTTTGTATTTGCGCGCTGGCCGGACTCGCGCTGGGCATGGTTAGGCGGCGGGCTGCTGCTGGTGGCAGCGGCCTATACACGCCAATCGTATGCCTTGGCCGCGCCGCTGGCGGCCTTTGCTTGGTTATGGACTCACAACAAGCGGCGTGCGATTGAGCTGGTTCTGCTGGTCGGCGGGTTGGGTATGGTCTTATTCTTGGCCCTCAATACGCTAACCGACGGCGGCTTTACCTATAATATTGTTACTGCCAATGTTAACGAATTTGGCTGGGATCGTCTCGAGGACCACTTATCGCGGCTGTGGAAGGATGCCTGGATCATCTTGCTGCTGAGTGGTGTGTTCCTGGCAATTGGCTGGCGAAGCCGGAAATCCTGGGCACTGCTGGCCCCGTTTTTGGTCGGAGCTTTTATTTCAGCGTTGACCATCGGCAAGATTGGCTCGAATATCAACTATTTCCTGGAGCTGGCGGCTGCGTTGGCTTTGATCGCGGGGATTTTCATCGTCTGGAGAAAAGAAGATCTCTGGCGGAATGCGGCGGTGATTTTTTTGATCGCGATCCAATTTGGCCTGTATCTTAAATCCAGCATGAACGAGGTCGATTGGAACCTGACCCCGCGGCGGGCCGATTTCGCTCACCTGCAGTTGTTGGAGCGAGAAGTCAAACAAATGTCGGATCCGGTTTTGGTCGACGAGTATATGGGTATGTTGACGATGAATGACCGGCCGATCTATATGCAACCCTTCGAGGTCACGCAACTGGCGAATGCGGGGATGTGGGACCAACAACCAGTGCTGGATGAGATCAGCAACCAAAATTTCGATGGGGTGCTGATCCATCATTTTGGAACCTGGCAGGTGTATAAAGAACGCTGGTCGCCAGAAATGCTGGCGGCGATTGAAGAAAACTACCGGCCTGCCAAAACCATGGCCGGGACAGTGATCTATATCCCTAAAGGCGAAACGGAGATCGTTGCGGCGCCGGAAGCAGACCAAAAACCCAGCGCAACGGCTCAACCGGTCTGGGATGGGCAAACAATCCCGGTGAGCAAAGCTGGCGTTTTGGCCGAGCCCTCGATTGCCATCAATCCTACCGATCCGGATCACCTGGTCGCGATTGTTACGCGCCTGTCCAAACAGGATTGCGAACAGCCCCTTTGTAAAGTTGAAATGGCGCTCTTCAATTCCAATGATGGCGGGGAAACCTGGCAGGAAGGCGCCAAATTCAGCCGGCCGAAGCAGGTGATGTACAATGGGCTGGTAGCTTTCGACCCCGCAGGTAAATTGTATATCATGGGTATTCGTAATGATGTGATTGTGCTCAACCAAACTTCTGCAGCCGAAGATTACCTGCCCGTGTCGGTCAATTTCGAGGATGCCACCCGGTCACAAGTGAATGCCCGTCCCTGGCTGCGGGTCCACCCGCAAACCGGCGAGCTCTTCCTGACGCTGGATGCGCAGGAGAGCAATCTGCTATTTGTCACCCCCAGCCTGATGCGTTCCAATGACGGCATAAAATGGTCGCTCACCACGCGCGCCGACCAGCGCATCTCCGCAGCGGATATCTACTCCCCGCGGGCCACGGGACCGGACGATATC
>DAOVXM010000334.1 GCA_030636125.1 Chloroflexota bacterium
AACACCAAAACTGTCATAATCCTCTCAGGCTATAAGGAAATCTGGTTCTTTATTCCTCATCTCCCATTCGCATGCGGACATATGAATTGTAGCGCTCGGGATGAATTTCACCCCGGGAAAGGGCAGCCTGCACAGCGCATCCCGGCTCATGCAGGTGGGTGCAATCGTTAAACTGGCATTCAGCGACCAGCTCCCTCAGCTCCGGGAAATAACCAGCCAGTTCTTCCGGCTCGATGTCCCACAGCGCTAGGGCTTTCAAGCCGGGTGTGTCGGCCACATAACCACCCCCCTCCAGTGGGAACATCTCCCGCACCACGGTGGTATGGCGGCCTTTACTGGTCGCCCGGCTTACTTTGCGCGCCAATAATCCCAAATTGGGCTGAATGGTGTTTAATAGACTCGATTTACCTGCTCCAGAAGGTCCTGCTAAAACCGATATCTCACCAACCAGGCGCTCCTTCAGCTCCTCCACCCCCTGTCCAGTCTTGGCGGAGGTATAAATCAGTGGATACCCCAAGAGAGCATAATGCCCAAACATGGCTTCAGCCGGTTGTACCCCTACCAGGTCTATTTTGTTAGCCACGATCAAGGCCGGGATATGCTGCATTTCAGCGATCACCAGAAAACGATCAAGCATGCCGAAGCGCGGCTCTGGTTGAGCACAGGCGAAGACAAACACCGCCTGGTCAGGATTGGCAATAATGATCTGCTGGTACTGACCACTCGGGGTGGGCGCCAAACGCGTGAGCATCCGAGTCCGTTCTTCGACCTCTTCAATAACCCCCTTTTGCCCATCCAGGCGTGTCAGCCTGACCCAATCGCCGATCGCAGCCATATCGCCCTGGCGGGGTCCTTTCTTCAACCGGCCTCGCAAACGGCACACGAAAGTGCCTTGATCGGTTTTTACATTATAAAAGCCCGATTGCGAGCGGGTAATTAATCCACGTAGTATAGACAAAGCTTAAGCAGTTCTCTCCCTAAATTTTGATAGAAACCTGACAGGTTTTGGACTGACTACATACAGTCGTAATTACTATTATCAAACAAGATGTACCCAGATTTTCGGGTATTCGGAAACTATCCAAAGAACACCGTTATGGCTCTGGCGTTTCGATGCCTCCCTCAGGAGTGGGGGTGCGTGTGACGTAAAAGCCGGACTCCCATGGATACAACTTCGCCGGCCGGTCATAAAAATACAATTCCACAATGCGCCTGAAAATCGGGGCGGCAAAGTCTGACCCTTCACCGGCGTTTTCGGCTACTACAACAACCGCGATGTCGGGCTGGTTTTCCCTTTCAGCGAAGGTGTAACCAGCAAACCAGGCATGCGGGTCCCCAAAACCAGACTGCGCTGTACCGGTTTTGCCCGCCACAGCGATATCGAGACCGGTGAAACGGTGCCAGGCAGTGCCATATGGGTCCGTGCTGCTGACAACGCCGCGCATGGCATCCTGGATCACCTGCAGATTCTCCGGGCTGACGGGTAATTCGCCGATCACCTCGGGCTCGAAGGTATAAATCGGGTCTCCATCCGGGGGGATGATCTGCTCCACAACCTGGGGCCGGTAAAGCGTGCCGCCGTTACCAATCGCGGCGACGAAATTTGCCACCTGCAACGGCGTAACCAGCGTTTCACCCTGCCCAATGACCAGGTTTGTAGCGTCAACCTGGCTGACCGGATCAGGTATCTGGCCCTCCTCTTCATCAATCCCATCAATTCCAGTGGGGCTGCCCAACCCAAAACCGCGCGCCATGTCCGAGACCGCAGTTGTTAGTTCCTGGTTGTAAAGACCCAACCCAATATGCCAGAAAAACGGGTTGCAAGAGCGCATCAGCCCTTCGGGTAAGGTCAACAAACCGCTGGGGATGGTCTCGCCATCCTCTAAATAATGGTCGTAGGTCCAATCGTTGAGGGTGAGACCATCCAACTCAGTAAAGAAATATCCACACTGGTAGGTGGTTTCAGGCGTGTAGAGACCGCTTTCCAACCCCGCGGCCATGGTGATAATCTTAAAAACTGATCCCAGTGGATATTGACCCTGGGTGGCGCGGTTGAAGGTAGGTGTGGACGGATCGCTGAATA
Source organism: Chloroflexota bacterium (assembly GCA_030636125.1). The sequence continues at coordinate 2,084 of DAOVXM010000334.1, forward strand.
TGGCTTGCAGCATATCGCTCGAGTTTCGGTTCAACGGTTCAAAGGCATTCGGGTCAAAATCGGGCGAGGAGGCCATCGCCAAAACACGCCCAGTGTCACGCTCCAACACGACAGCCGCTCCACGGAAACTTGATACAGCCCGTTCTACGTTTTGTTGAAAGTCGCGGTCCAATGTGCTATAGATGGCTTGTGAGGGTAGGGGTTGTGTTTCGGCCAGCCGAGTCTCAATCTGACCTTGCGAATTGAACACATAGAGTGCGCCACCGCGCTGACCGGAGAGATAATCTTCGCCCCATTTTTCCAGGCCAGACTGGCCTACCCGCTCATCTCGACGGTAACCCTTACGCAGATATTCTTCTTCCTCATCTGCCTGGATCGTGGTGACATAACCAACAATATGCGGCGCGGTACCCCCATCAAAATAATAACGCGCCTTATAAGAGTTAAGATACAAACCAGGTAACCCAGAAATTACATCGATATTGTTGGCGATTTCACTGGCAGGAACTTCGCCAAGCGGCACGTACCAATCCACACCCGGTGGAAAATTCTCGTACTTGGCCATGATTTGATCATCTGTCAAACCAGTTAAACGAACCAACCAGGTGAATAACTTTTCTTCCCGTTCAGGATCTATTTGCCCAGGCACCAGGCCGATGGCGGTTGCATCGGTCTGAGCCACCAGAGCATGTCCATTACGATCATAGATATTCGCCCGGGCGGGAATATAGCGCTCCATACCCATATAATTACCCCCAGCCAGATCTGGCATAACCAGGGTATCATCCCATTGAACGCGCCATTCGCCATCTTCCAGACTCAGGTTCATGAGGGTATCGCGCTGGATATCGCCCACCAAAGTGCTGTGATAAATCACCCGGTAACCGACTTGAGCAATTTCGGGATTCGAAACAAGCGCAGACAAGATTTCGTAGTCTAAGCCGCCCAAGGCCATTTCTGTGGCCACACCGCGGTAATGCTGTTCAAAATCCTCTTCACTCAGAGCATCTTGGCTGATCGAGGTAAGTAAAGCGTACATCGAGGCATAATCATCCTCTTGCCAGGCATCCAGATAAGCGCGCGCCGAGGCACCAGCATCCGGTACGCTGGTCTTGCGAATCCCAGGTTGGCTCAAGGTCGGCAGCGGAGTGACGGTAGGTGTGGGCGTCTCCCCGGGGCTTTGCGAACAGCCAACCAAAAATATCAAGAGCAAGAGTAAATAAAAACGTTTACGCATCATCGATAAAGGAACTTTTCAGGCATCACCATATAGCACCTGCGAATGGATCGGGCACTGGTAGTGGAGGGCTGACTGGCATGCCCGTGGGATATCCACTTCTGGCAATATGTCCAGCTTTCTCAGGGTGCGCGTCAAATGGCATAAGGGTAATCCAACGACATTAGCAAAGCAGTCCTGTAAGTTCTCAACCGGATTGAATCCAGCATGTTGAATGGCATAAGCTCCCGCCTTATCCAGTGGGTCGCCGGTGGAGATATAGGCCATCAGCTCATCATCTGAATATTCGCGCATGGGTACGTCAGTTTTACACCAATCAGTGAGCAAAGTGTCATCGGCTACGCGTAGCGCGGCTATGGCAGTATACACCTGGTGTGTGCGTCCGCGCAAGCGTCGCAACATGGATTCAGCTTCTATCTCATCTACCGGTTTGCCAAGAATATCGTCACCGTCCACCACCGTCGTATCGGCAGCAATAACCACATCTTCGGGGCCAGCTTCAGGCACCACCGCCCGCGCCTTCGTCTCTGCCAGTCGCAGCACATACGCACGCGGCGACTCGCCCGGCTTTAGCCGTTCGTCAACTTCAGCAGCCACGATCACAAACTCCCGCCCTCCCAAAGCCAATAACTGCTTGCGACGCGGAGAATTAGATGCCAGGATCAACATTGGTTGTCGATTCTAACATAATCCCCTAGCCCTATCTCAAAACCCGTTGTAGAATCGTGATTAGAGATCGTTAATCTGGTGCAAAGCTATGATTTAGCTTTCACCAGCGAACTACACAGCCAACAGGCCATATAACCCGGTCAACGCGCACCAGGCGCGCAGCCTGTAGGACCGCTCACCGCAATCTGAAAGGACTCATCGCCCTATCATACCGTGTTGTACGACGACGATAAACTAACTCAGGATGTCAATTTATCCTTGCAGGCATTAAGGAATCTGATTTCTTGAAT
>DAOVXM010000380.1 GCA_030636125.1 Chloroflexota bacterium
CAAATTATATAAAAGATCCCTCCGATATTTCGGATAAATTGCCGATAGACGCCCGGACTCATCTTGTGTAAGTTGAGTCAAAGTAGCGGTGACTGCAACCTATCTTGGTGGGTATTAAGAGTTGTGGGACGACATGCATATAATTCGGCTCTAAATCACAACCAAAGTGGGGCGAAAACGATAGCAATTTGCCCTATTTCAACTCCTAAGTGAAACAAAAAAATTCACCATCCGTTAATATTACTACCACGATTTGGGATTGGTTCTTAATTTGATTTTAATAGAAAAATTTGCTATACTGCAAATACAATTTAGGGAGATTTCACCTAATACATAGGCTCATCAAGAATTCATCATAGCCAGTTGGATAATTTTGGAGGCGCCGAACCAGTGACGGAATTTGGTCGCTTAGCCTACTAAGGGGTAGGGGAAGTTGCTGGGGAGCCAATAGCGAAACCGACCATAAGGTCGGATTTAATGTTTAATAGAGAAGTTACCTCGGCCGGTGGTGGCCGACCGAGGTAATGCACATAGGGAACGGGATCGCTCCTTAGCGCGCGTTAATTGTAATGCGAGCGGGGTAACTAGCTATTAGAAGCGTATGAGAACAAGCTAAAGCAACAGGCAAATCTCGAACAATACAGTAACAACCTGCTTGCTCCATCTGTAACTACATCAATCGTTAATCTTTCGTTAAGGAAGCTATAGTTCATGCAAATTAAGACTTTGGCTTATCCCAATTAGTTTCAGGCACTATTTGGGGTTTGCATCATAAGGGGGAAATATCCGGAATCTTAGCATTGTCGGGAGGGCGGAGCGCGCCCGGATCACATTAGAAAATTATTCGAAAAAATTGTTCAGAGCAAGGGGAGGTATATGGCATCTTCATCAAACACAAAAGCGTTTTCGGATCCGCTATATCCTGACATAAACACAATGGCCAGTATTGTACCTAGACAGTGGCAATGGCGGCTATTTAAGATCTGCCTGGTTATTATCGATATCTTGGCGGTGGGTTTTGCATTTTGGCTTGCCTACTTTGTTCGCTTTAGATTATCCATCAGCATATTTCGGTTAGATGCAAATCCTTACATGGATTTTTATCAAACCCTCTCATTCTTCCTGATCCTAATTTGGTTGGTTTTATTTGCCTCCTTTGGACTGTACAACCGGCAAAACCTGCTGGGAGGCACAATCGAATATGCCAGGATTTTAAATGCCGCCACTGCTGGAATGATCATTGTCACCTTCTTCACCTTTCTCTTCCCGGATTTTATTCTGGCCCGAGGTTGGCTGCTCTTGTCGTGGATATTCTCCTTTTTCTTCACTGCTCTCGGCCGTTTTTCTTTCCGTCGGTTGATTTACCGATTACGCACGCGAGGTTATTTCCTCTCTTCAGCGGTTATCCTTGGCGCCAATAATGAGGGTATTTCACTGGCGGAACAGCTGATGCATTGGAAAACCTCTGGTCTTAAGGTGGTTGGTTTTGTGGACGAGAAGCTCCCGTCCGAGACCCCTATTTACCAACAAATGCAAGTTTTGGGAACCGTTGACCAGTTGGACGAGATCATCGAAAAGTACGATATCGAGGAGTTGATTCTAGCCAGCAGCTCGATCACCAGTCGAGACAGAATGGTGGAAATTTTTTATCGCTTTGGAACCTCCAGCAACGTCAATGTACGCATGTCTTCAGGGCTTTATGAAGTCATCACCACGGGGTTAACTGTAAAAGAATTTGCTTATGTCCCTCTAGTAGGGATTAACAAGGTCAGGCTGACCGGTGTCGATCAATTATTAAAGTTGGTGCTGGATTACTGTCTGTCTATTCCTGTTTTGATATTGAGTTCTCCACTGTTTGCCCTGATTGTGCTGGCGATAAAGCTGGATTCTACCGGCCCGGTGATCTATCGCCGTCGCGTGTTGGGAATGCAAGGTCGACAATTCGACGCCTTCAAGTTCCGCACCATGTATATCAACGGAGACGAGATTTTAGACGCTCACCCTGAGTTGAAGTCTGAACTTGCCAAAAACCACAAACTCAAAGACGATCCCCGTGTAACGCGACTTGGAAAATTGCTGCGCAAATTCAGCCTCGATGAATTCCCCCAGCTCATCAATGTGCTCAAGCGCGATATGTCTTTAGTTGGCCCACGTATGATTACCCCTGAGGAATTAGGAGAATACGAGAAATGGTATATGAATTTACTGACCGTCCGGCCAGGGATAACAGGCTATTGGCAGGTCAGCGGCAGATCTGATGTCTCTTATGAAGAACGTGTCCGCTTGGACATGTACTACATCCGCAATTGGACGATCTGGTTTGATCTACAGTTGCTTTTCCAGACTATCCCAGCAGTTCTCCGTAGACGGGGTGCATATTAATAATAGGGGTTATCAGTGAAAGTATTAGTTACAGGTGGCGCAGGTTTCATTGGGTCGCATGTTGTAGACGAATACATCGCTAACGGATATGAAGTCGTCGTGGTTGATGACCTCTCCACTGGACGACTATCCAATTTGAATCCAGCAGCTACTTTCTACAAGCTGGATATCCGCAGCCCTCAGATGGCTGAATTATTTAAAAAGGAAAAGCCCGATTACGTCAATCACCACGCCGCTCAAATGGATGTGCGTCGTTCCGTGGTAGACCCCCTATTTGATGCGGATGTCAACATTCTTGGGTCAATCAATTTGATTGAATGTGCGAAAAAACATCAGGTTACACGATTTGTATACATCTCGACTGGCGGCGCAGTTTACGGAGAGCCTGAATACCTACCCTGTGATGAAGCCCATCCCATCAATCCTATCTGTCAGTATGGTGCCAGCAAACACACTGTTGAACATTACCTGTATATGTACCACCAGCTGTATGGATTGGAATACGTCGTCTTGCGTTACCCCAACGTTTATGGTCCTCGTCAGGACCCGCATGGTGAAGCCGGGGTTGTCGCAATCTTTACCAGGCAGATGCAGGGTGGTAAGCAAGCGGTGATAAACGGGGACGGCGAGCAGCAGCGCGATTTTATTTATGTTGGGGATTGCGCCTGGGCGAAGCTGTTAGCTCTGCAAGCAAGAAATGGGGCTGCAATTTATAACCTTGGTTCTGGCGTGGGTACTTCAATCAACGAGATTTTCAAAGTATTGGAGGAGATCACCGGTTATAAACTATCACGCGTCTATGGACCTGCCAAATCGGGTGAAACGCGCCAGATTTACTTGGATGCAACCAGAGCTGAACAGGAATTAGGATGGACCCCAACGGTCGGCCTGGAGGAAGGTCTAAGACTAACGGTTGAATATTTCAAATCGGCTGAAATGGTGACATGATCATTGTCCAGACTCCGCTCCGGGTAAGTCTTTTTGGTGGTGGTACTGACTTCCGTTCTTTCTTCTTAGAAGAGGGAGGATGTGTTTTAAGCTCTGCAATCGACAAGTACATCTTCGTCACCATCAAGCGACGTTTTGACCAAAAATTGCGCGTTGGTTACACTCGCACAGAGATGGTGGATCATGTTTCTGAAATTGAACATGAGCTCATCCGGGAAGCTTTCTACACGACCGGTATCGATCGCAGTGTTGAAATCATCACCATGGGGGATATACCAGCCAAGGGTTCCGGTTTGGGCTCTTCCAGCACCGTGACCGTAGGCGCCTTGCAAGCCATGTATGCCTTGAAGGGTGAGATCGTGACTTCGGAAAGCTTAGCACGCCAGGCTTGCGAGATAGAAATCGACCGTTTGGGAAAACCGATCGGCATTCAGGATCAGTATATCGCCGCCTATGGTGGTCTGTGTTTTATGGAGTTTACAACCGATGATGAGGTTTTAATCCAAAAAATCGAGTTGAACTCCAACCAAAAACGTCATTTGAATGAAAGATTACTGCTCTTCTTTACAGGGGTTACTCGTCGTTCAGATAGCATCCTGGATG
>DAOVXM010000356.1 GCA_030636125.1 Chloroflexota bacterium
CTAAATGTAATAATGCTTCACCCTCGATGGGAAGCATTATTATAAATGTAGAGCCTTTCCCTAATTCACTATTGACTTCAATACTACCGTCATGTAGTTCAACGATCTCCTTGACGATAGCCAGACCCAGACCTGTGCCGTAAATCTTGGATTGTCTCACTCCTTGCCCGCGACAGAATCTTTCAAAAATATGCGGCAAATCCCCGGATTCAATTCCAATACCAGTATCCTGCACAGCTAAACATACCTGACTATCGGATTTATACGTTCGTACGCTGACGTTCCCCTTTTTTGTGTATCGAACCGCATTGGTAACCAGATTGGTGATTACGCGCGACATTTGATTTTGATCACCCTGGATTGTTGGCAAATACGGGTAGGGCTCGAATATTAGATCCAATCCAGTAGCGTCAGCAAGAGGTAAATGTGCCGTAACTACTTGCTCTGCCAACAAATTCAAATCCATTTTTTCAAATTCAATTTTCCTGGCCTTTGCCATCGCCAATCGCGAAAGATCAAGTATGTCTTCAACGAGTTTTGTCAACAACTGGCTTTGTTCTTTAATAACAGACATGTATTTAGGAGTTTTCTCAGGCGTTGCATCCTCCAAGAGTTCTAGGTACAGGCGTATATTCGTAGTCGGCGTTCTTAATTCATGCGACACATTTGAAACGAACATATCTTTAAGGCGATCGAGTTCTTTTTGACGGGTAATGTCTCGCTGGCTGCCAACGTAACCGACAACTTGATCGCTCAGATCACGGACCGGCGCAATGGTCAACTGAATATCGTATGGATCATCATTCTTACGTTTGTGTACTAATTCCCCAGACCAAATTTCGCCCTCAGCGAGGGTGGACTGCATTTGGGCAATTAACTGGGGATCATTGTGCTCTTCCAGTAATTGCAAGTGGTTACTATTGATGATGTCCGATGCCGAGTATCCAGATTGTCTTTTAAAAGCTTCATTCACGATTAATAAGCAGTCATATAAATCGGTGACAAAGACCCCCTCCCCCACGCTGGCAAAAATTGCCTCCACCCTTTCTTTAGCATCGTGCAATTCAAGCGTGCGTTCTTTCACTCTGTCTTCCAGTTCGGCTGTATGCTGCCTTAACTGCGTGACCAGATGGATGTTTTCGATCACCGGACTCATTTGACGGGCAAGGATACGCAAGATATCCAAATCCTCCCCGCTGAATACATCACCACCCAATTTAGGTCCAAGAGCTAATAATCCTAAGATCAGCCCATGCCCGATAACCGGAACCCATAAGTTGATTTGTTCGCTGTCCAGCAGTTGCAGCTCCTGTGGCGTTAGTGTCACTTCTGATAATGCCTTGCGAAGCGAAATTCGTTCAATTGCTCCGATCCTCAATAAATATGTGAGACTCGTTCGAGGCAGCACGGGATATGCAGCCATTTTTGAAATCCCCAGACCAGAGCGTGTATAGATCTCGATCACAGAAAAATCCCCGTCCAAATCTCTAAGGAACACACAAGTTTCTTCTAACCGGAACGTTTCAACCAAACGTTCGCTGACCGTTTTAGCAAGAGCCCGAAACTCGGTGATCTGTTCTAACCCCCGAGTCATTTCCGACACCGCTGAACGGTAGTCGTACCAACCGCCATAAAAGATCGTATCTACAATTTTTTTTACACGTCCGTGCAAGGGGATAAAGAAAGTTGCCAGAACTAGAACAAGCAGGGTGTTAATAATTGGAGATACAGCCAACCCTGGTGGTAGCAGGATTTGAAAGGCAGAGTATACAACCAGGTAGAAACCAGCCAATATTGAATAAACAAGAATAAATGTTGCTCCCCGGTTGACATGCGCCTCTATTTCGATTAAGTGAAACCGGTAGATCGAGTATCCATAAGTAATCGGGAGCAATCCTAATAATAAGAACGCGAGAGAATAAGGTATGAACGGTTGGTGCAGTAGGGCATCCGGCAGGATAGTCAGCGTGACGATTGGAATTACGGTCAATCCACCGCCAAGCGCGACGATGCGAATTTTTCCGCGAGTGCCCGGGTAAGTTGGGTGACGGTAGCGGTATAAAAGCAGGGCGAAAACGATCAAAAGGTTTACCGCCAAGAACAACCTCCCTGTTGTAAGGTAAAGTGAGTACCACGGTAATGTTTGAATTTCAAAATATCCCCATACCAAAAATGGTAAACTACCTAGTGTGGCTATCGTATATAAGAGGACGAGTAAGTAATGCCGCAGTTTCCGGGGATATGTTTGTGGGAAGTAGAGATGAAAATGGACCGATATTGGTCCAATCACCCACAAGAGAATATTGAATAGAACGGCAGCCCAAAGTGGGCCCAGGTATGAAGCGACGCCGGTTGACAATAATAGAGCGCTGATCTGGCACCATGCGAAGAATATATTTGCTGCACTACCGGCAGGTTTAAACGTCTGAACGCCTACACCAATCACCCAAAAAGTTAATGCGACCAAAAGAGGTACTAACCGGAACAGGATTTCTACAAATGGGGGATCAACCAGGGTTATCGCTACAGGGACACTTGCACCCAGACGGTCAACGACCAAGAAAACCGTATCACCACCCCTTTTTCCAACGTCAAAATATAACGCCTCATCCCAAGGGACACCATCGATTGAAACGATTACATCATCCACCTGGAGCTTATCTACGGCGGGTCCAGATGGGTCAAGAGTCCCGATTCGACCTGTCGGGTGGACATCCACAATCCCATCGTGAGGATAAACAATCACCCGCATAGCATTCCAAAGGATAAAAACCAATATTGCCAGCGCGATGATAAAAGGTATACTAACCCACCAACGGCGGGAAGTGAATTTCTCCAATATCTGAGGGACAGCGCTCATATATTAATTTTAGCATAATTGTTAAATAGCTGCATGGACGTTAAATTGTCCCCAGGATAATCCATTTCTCAATACACGAATGTAGAACCTGTTAAACTAAAAATGACTCTACCCATAATAAGAAATAATCACATCCTGATTGATCTCTTATACAGGGCTCGAAGGAGAAAAAGTAAGTCGAAACGATAAAAAGGAACTACACGGGCGGACCAATATCGCGAACCAATGTTTCTAAATATTCCGCTGCTTCCGGCTGAGGCTCGGCCTGCTCCAAGTTCTCTATCGCCTGGTTGCGATGACGCGTCATTTCAGATATCAGATAAACGACCACCCCACTTCCTTCCATCAAAGCAATCGCTTCTTCAGCAGCTTCATTATCTCCAGAGGCGTCATTCAGGCACTGGCGTAATTGGCGCTCATTTGACCCCGAATACATCTGCAATGCATAAACCACAGGCAGTGATCTTTTTAGATTTGTCCACTTTACAGAAATGCTCGAACTTTGGAGACCGTGGAAATCCTCCAAATCATCGAGTATTTGGATGAGCATACCCAAATGATATCCATACTGCTGATAACTCGAAATTTTTTTCAACTCATCCGTCCCTAATCTAGCTCCAGCCTGGCATGCTAAGCCAAAAAAATAACCGGATTTCGCGGCTGCGATTTTCCAGTATTGATCCAGTGATGGTTCAGGATTGGTAAGATCGCGATGCTGACCGCTGCACATAATGAGGAAATCATTGAGAAATTTCTTAGTAACATCAGGCGCGGCTGATCGAGTCGCCTCGTATTGATACAAGCGATTCAACACCTGTGAAGCGCTGAAATACAATCCCGAGGCAACATTGATTGCCATCCCAGGTCCAGATTCCTGCCACCAAGGATCCGGTTCGTCTTGATCCTCTACACTGTCCATGATGTCGGCAGCGATGTAAAACAATAACCAGGCAACAGCGAGATTGTCAGCCCAGCGTGCATCTCCACCCGCAGCCTGGCAACATAAGCCCGGTAAAAGTGCCCACTTAGCTGGTTCTCGATCAGGACCTTTTTTGTCTGAACCGCTCGATGGCAAGGCCAAACGCATGGCTTCGATAAAATCAGGCCATGCACCTGCCCCCAACCAAATTCCTTCAATTAATCGCCAGATTCTTTCTGGCAATTCCCGATCAAAATCACCAATATCGATGGTTTACTACATCCAACCGCGACGCACCAACGCTAATTCGGACAGGCGCA
>DAOVXM010000090.1 GCA_030636125.1 Chloroflexota bacterium
CAATTAGAGGATACTATGTAATTTTTGACTTGGACACTACTGGTGGCACGCTTGTAAACGACCAGCGCATCCGCCAGTGCACCCTATACCCTGGGGATGTTATTTCCCTTGCCGGCATCCCTCTGATATTCGGCCAGGACGAATCCGAATTAGGTGAGACACAACAATACTTTCCCACTCCGGATGGATAAGTCTAATTTGGTGTATCCATGAGCGGCATAATTTTTCTCATCTTACGGTTTGCTTTCACCATCAGCTTATACATATTTATTGGCTGGGCGTTATATATTATGTGGAGAGAGCTCAAACAACAGAGTACTTTATTGGCTACACGGCAGCCCACCGCTCTGACCTTATCGCAACAAATTGACGACGATACCAAGGCAATTCGGTTCACCATCCCAGAGATAACCATCGGTCGTGATCCGGCCTGCAACTTCCCACTGAACGATAACACCGTATCAGCTCAACACGCTCGGCTATCCTATCGCCAGGGGCAATGGTGGGTCGAAGACTTACGTTCAACCAATGGGACCTTCCTCAACCAAGAGCCTGTTTCCCTACCACTCGTAATTACTTCAGGAGATGAAGTCCGTTTTGGGCAGGTAATATTCTTGATATCTATTGGTGATGGCGCAACAACTGCCTCTCCGACCAGCGAAGAGTAATAACTCAGGAATTAATCTAGAATACTATCGGTAGCTTGAAGGAGCATGTTATGGGTGACCAAACTTGGCACAAACTCTCGGAAGAAACCTATCATCAGTGGGAGAAAAATGCTCCCTTCTGGGACGATTATATGGGAGAAGGAAATGATTTCCAAAACATCCTAATTGGCCCAACTACCGAACACTTGCTTAATTTAAAGAGGGAGGATAATGTCTTAGACATCGCCTGTGGTAACGGCAATTTTTCACGTAGGTTAGCACAGCTTGGAGCCCGTGTAGTAGCGTTCGACCAGAGTCAAACATTTATTGAACGAGCCAAAGCTCATACCACAGAAAACATCGACCGAATAGAATATCTCGTAATCGATGCGACCAATCAGCGACAGCTTAGCTCGCTTGGTGAAGATCGTTTTGACTGTGCGGTATGTAATATGGCGATCATGGACATAGCTGATATCGAACCGCTGCTGAATACTCTCCCCTACCTGTTAAAACACAATGGTTGTTTCGTATTTTCTGTGACACACCCCTGCTTTAACTTCCACGGCATCAGCAAAATAATTGAAGAAAAAGACCAAGATGGAGAGATGAAGTACACCTACTCGATCAATATATCAGAATATATCAGCCCAGCTGCACATAAAGGGGTAGGGGTGATTGGGCAGCCTGTGCCACATTATTACTTTCACAGGCCCTTGAATGTACTTCTGAACAGTTTTTTCGAGGCTGGGTTTGTTCTCGATAGGTTCGAAGAGCCTGTCTTTGATTCAGATTTCTCTGGAAAGCGCCCATTTTCCTGGAACAATTTCAGGGAAATTCCACCGGTCATTATCGTACGCATGAGACCGGCATAAATGGATTATTTTCCTCAACCATTATTCGTGATCGAACATATATATACTTTCTTATGGAGACAATATCAATGGATCAGAAACCTAGTCTGGCTATCATAGGTGGCTCTGGCCTCTATCAGATGAGCGGCTTACAAGATACAAGAGAACTCGAAATATCAACACCCTATGGCAAGCCCAGCGCACCAATTGTAATCGGCACACTCGAGGATCATCAGATTGCTTTCCTTGCCCGTCATGGCATTGGACATTTTATTACTCCTTCTGAAATTAACTATCGCGCCAATATCTACGCCCTCAAATCTTTAGGAGTTGAACGTATTGTAAGCATAAGTGCTTGCGGATCGTTGCGCGAAGACTACACCCCGGGTGAAATCGTGATCCCAGATCAATTGTTTGATTTCACCCGTGGACGCCAACGCACATTCTTTGGCGAGGGTATGGTCGCGCATATCAGTGTCGCTAACCCTTTCTGCACCGATCTCTCTGAACATGTTTACCGGGCCGTGGAGACAACAGGTGTTAATGTACACTCCAGTGGATCTTTTATTACTATTGAAGGACCACGTTTCTCAACCAAAGCGGAATCAAATACTTTTCGTGCTTGGGGCATGTCCATCATCGGCATGACGAGTTCACCTGAAGCCTTCTTAGCACGGGAGGCGGAGATTTGTTACGCGGTGATGGCGCATGTCACAGATTACGATGTATGGCACACCAGCGAAGAACCTGTCACCGTGGATATGGTGATCGAAATCTTGAACCGGAACACCGAAATCGCTCAAGATGCCGTGCGTTATCTCGCCAGCAGCCTGCCAGATGAGCGAAATTGTCAATGTTCATCTGCGCTTGCAGATGCATTAATTACAAACCCCGAAGTGATTACAAAAGAGACCAGGCAGCGGTTAGACTTACTAGTTGGGAAATACCTGAAATAAATATAATCAACCTTGATATCAAGCCACTCTTACTTACCGATTGATAAAATCCAAGGCCGCCTATTCAGTGTGGCGGCCTTAATTCTATTTATTTACTCGATCTCTCTGACCATATCGCCAGCAGTAGTAGCACGCAATTGGGAAACGGATTACCGCTGGGAACATTGGTTGGGCTATTTTCTGTGGCTTATCCTGATCATCATTCTTCACCATCAAACATCGCGCTGGTTACCAAATCGCGATCCATTCATAATGCCTGTCGCAGCTCTGCTGATTGGTTGGGGCTTACTGGCTATTTGGCGTCTCTATCCATTTTTTGGTCAACGCCAAACCTTATGGATGCTAGTTTCTTCAGTTGTCTTTATTTTAGGCTTACGCCTACCTTCAGATCTGGGCTTCCTTCGCCGCTACAAGTATCTCTGGCTCACCAGCGGTCTACTTCTCACCGCTCTCACCCTCATCCTTGGCACGAATCCGATGGGTTATGGTCCACGTCTTTGGCTGGGCTGCTGCGGCTTTTATATCCAACCTTCTGAACCACTCAAACTTTTGCTGATCATTTACCTAGCTGCATATCTGGCTGACCATCAAAATCATACCACTCGAGCTGAACTCGCCTCTAGTCAAGGCTCCTCATCAACTGCACTTCTCCCCCTCCTGGCGCCTACTCTCATCCTGTTCAGCTTGGCGCTACTATTACTCTTGGTTCAACGAGATCTTGGTACTGCATCCATCTTTTTATTTCTTTATGCCATCATTGTATATATCTCTACCAGCCGTAAGCGCATCTTACTCATTGCGGGTCTAACCCTCTTTTTTGCTGGTATTACAGGTTACCTGCTTTTTGATGTAGTCAGACTCCGCATAGATGCCTGGCTTAACCCTTGGATTGACCCCAGCGGTCGTTCTTACCAAATTGTTCAATCGTTGCTAGCAATTGCTAATGGGGGATTACTCGGTCGCGGTCCCGGTCTGGGGTTTCCAGAAGTGGTCCCTATCCCACATTCCGATTTTATATATGCCACTATTGCCGAAGAAAGTGGCTTGATCGGGTCTCTCGGTTTGCTCCTGCTCATCGCCTTACTGGCCACTCGCGGGTTGCGTATCACAATGCATGCACGCGATGTTTTTCATCGTTATCTGGCAGGAGGTTTAACCACCTATCTCATCGCCCAGAGCATACTAATTATCGGAGGCAACCTGCGCCTGCTACCACTCACAGGGGTAACCCTGCCGTTTGTATCCTATGGTGGCTCATCCCTGCTGACATCCTTCCTTGCTTTGTTGCTCCTGCTCCATATAAGCACGCAAGCTGAAGAGACCAAGGCGATTCCGGAAAGTGTCAACCGTCCTTACTTACAATTAAGCATATTTCTAATGCTGGGATTAGCTGCTGTTGCCATCGTAAACGGATGGTGGGCCTATAATCGCGGGCCTGTCCTGCTCACCCGCACGGATAACCCGCGCCGCGCCATCGACGACCTGTCTGTCCTTCGCGGCTCAATATTAGACCGGGGTAACAATATCCTCGCGTCCACCAACGGTTCACCCGGAGAATATTCGCGTGAAATTTCTTTCCCCGTATTAAGTCCTGTCATCGGATATACGAATCCGACTTACGGTCAATCTGGTATCGAAGCTAATCTTGATCCTTACTTGCGCGGATTGGAAGGTAATCCGGATTTGATCACCTGGTGGAATCACCTGTTATATGGACAACCTCCGCCGGGTCTAGACATCCGACTCAGCTTAGATACAAATCTTCAACAAGCTGCTAACGAAGCAATGGCTGGCCATACAGGCGCCTTGATCTTGATGAATGCAGAGAACGGTGAAATCCTGGTAATGTCATCATTTCCATCCTTCGACGCTAACCGGCTTGCAGAAGAATGGGATGATCTGATGCAGGATGATAGTTCTCCTCTATTGAATCGCGCCACCTTAGGGCGTTACTCAACCGGTGATATTGGGGAGACACTATTTCCTGATAATATATCCAGTATTGGAATAGATTCCATCCCCCAAATCCGTCTTCCTGTTAATGAATCGCTTTCACCTGGAGATAACAAACTAAGCCCTCTCCAAGTTGTCTTGGCTGCTGCCCCAATAAGCGCTCATGGATCTCGCCCAGCTCCTCAAATAGTACTGGCAGTCGATTCACCTCAGTCCGGTTGGGTACTATTGCCAAGTTTGGGCGAGCCGATTCAAAGTATGGAACCTGGCATTGCTAACACCATAGCGGAAGAGCTTGCCATCGCTGACCAGAATTTCTGGCAACATCTGGTAAATGCACCTAGTGATACTGATCAAATCATCACCTGGTACGTGGGAGGTTCACTTCCCCATTGGGAGGGTACTCCGTTCGTAGTTGCCTTGGTTTTGGAAGAAGAGGACCTTTACGTAGCGGAAAGCATTGGCCAGAATATATTACAGGAAGCGATGATGCCCAGATGAGCTCAATTCAATGAATCACAATATAAAAATATGGGGGGCGTAAAAATTCCCTCCCATATTTTCTCGTATCTCCAAATTTCATCAAGCCATATTAACCATGCACGCGTAAAAATCGCCGTTTTCCAACCTGTAATACCCCATCATGGGGGAATGCTTGGTTAGCGTCTTTTAACGTTTCTCCGTCGAGACGCACACCATTCTGAGCGATTAGACGACGTCCTTCACTTTTGCTGTTGACTAATCCTCCAGAGACTAACACATCCAACACAGTTTGATCGGGTGTCAGAACGTACTCGGCCATTTCTGTGGGTATGTTACCTTTCTGAAAAACTCGCACAAATGCCTCTTGTGCCCTTTCGGCTGCAGCTTCACTATAATAAATCGAAACGATCTCCTTAGCTAGTCTCATCTTAGCATCGCGCGGGTGAATTCGATTTTCCTCTATCCCACTCTCAAGTTCAACGATCTCATGTGGTGTCCATCGTGTTAATAATCGAAAATACTGACCCATCGCTTTATCAGGTACACTCATCACTTTACCGTACATATCCTCCGGAGAGGATAATAGGGGAATATGGTTGCCGAGTGACTTACTCATCTTTATTTCACCATCCGTGCCGGGCAATATCCCATTGATGATGCCAATATTCGGCTTCTCGCCCAAGAAAGTCATTAATTTACGCGCCGCCGTGATGATATTGAATAATTGATCCGTGCCACCTACTTGTACATCTGTACGCATAGCATAGGCATCATAACCCTGCATCAACGCGTAGAACGTCTCATGCAGGTAAATAGCATCACTATGCTCCCAACGTAACCTGAAATTCTCGCGAGAAAGAAATTGCTGGATAGTAAAGTTTGAGGCCAATTCGATCAGTTCAGCAAATGACAGCTCAGAGAGCCATTCAGCGTTATACCGGATCAGGGTTTTTTCTCGATCTAAAATTTTAAATGCTTGTTCAGCATAGGTCCGTGCGTTTTCTTGTACCTCTTCCGCCGTTAATTGAGGTCGCAATTTATCTTTATCAGATGGATCACCGATTAATGAGGTGTAATTACCAACTAGAAATGTAACTTCATGACCAAGTTCTTGAAACTGGCGCAATTTACGCATGGGAACAGTGTGCCCAAGATGCAGATCACTGGTACGTGGGTCAAAACCACAGTATACGCGCAGTGGGCGCCCCTCGCGTTCAGCTTCTTGTAACCGTTGACGTAATTCACCAGCCATAGCCTGTTTTAATTCATCATCGCCATATTCTGTACCTTGCATCAGGAATGCAACTTGTTCATCAATAGTCATCTTCCTCTCACTCATAATTGGCCTCCAAGTATTTTTCCACCTATGATCGGTGTCCGTTATAGTTCCATCATTCTTCAAATGAAATCACTACATTAATACAAAAGCGCCCTCTGCGGTGAGGGCGCGGGGAGCTCACCACAGAGCAGGGTTACTCGCGCGCATAATAATATCCATCTCCAGGGTCATCAATTTTTTGTAGGTCGCTTGCTATTACTATCGCCTGCAAAATTTCATCGCCCTTTTCGAATCCCATACGCCCTTTAAGCTCTCCACCAATCTTCACTTCTCCAAGCGTGCGGAATTCAAAATACGCATCTTCGCCAATGACCTGGACTTTACTCCCCCATCGGGTTGGTAATACACGCACCTGACGTATATCTTGCCAATTCATTTGAACCTTCCGCAACCCATTTTTATACGATATTCCTTTCTGGTCCAAGCGAAGCAAAGTCTTTCTGTCCATCCAATTTCCCAAACTGATGCTCGTTCCAGCAAATAATAAAAAAATTTCCAACAAAAGAATTGCCCAGGTAACGGCTTGACCCTGCCAAATCAGAACCAACCAAAGTACCCCTACCAAGACTGCACAACCCCAAGCAATAAACTCACCACGGCGTGAAACCTGCTCAGGCTTGAATTCACGGACATCTGAAACGAACACCATGGGGGAAATTATACCACTTGCATTTATGAATTAAACTAAGCAGGCTATTGAATCACATTATTTCGGTTCTCTGGGCACTTCCATGGAAGGAGGCAGCTACTGCAAATTCCAATGAGCCATTATTTCATATGCTGCTAGTTGATGAAACCCATGCTATAATTCGCAGAAGTTTAGGAGCGGAACATGTATAGCCCTGTATTGGTTCTGAATGCGAACTTTGAACCCATCAATGTGTGTACCACCCGCCGCGCCATAGGTTTGGTGTTGAGCAGGAAAGCCAACTTGGTACTCAATGGGCGCGGTTTAATCAGAACCGTCTCACGTACTTACCCCCGACCATCTATCATCCGGTTGGAAAAAATGGTCAAACGACCCCGTCCAAGGGTCCGATTGGCCAAGCGTGAAGTATTACGGCGAGACAACTACACCTGCCAATATTGTGGTCGGCGTGTCCCATACTTGACCATCGACCATATCATTCCACGTCGTTTGGGCGGAAAACATTCATGGGAAAATCTGGTAGCCGCCTGTCCATCCTGCAACCATCGTAAAGGAGGGCGAACGATTGAGCAGGCGCATATGCGATTGTTGCGTTCACCTAAAGAGCCCCCTTCATCGGCGCTCTACCTGTTCGCACATCATTTACAAGTTAATGAGGACTGGATAGCCTTCATACAAGGTTGGTAGTGAGACCTGCCGCAGGGGGTATTCCAACTAAAAATCCAGGACCATAAAATCTTCTGCTAAAGCTACAGGTCCCTTAAATGTGGTTTGCGCTTCACCTACGAGGGATTGAGAATCAAAATCACCTGTTGGATAATGGATAAGATAGAGTGAACCAGACTTAGCCTTCATGGCAACTTCGCCAGCCTGGGATGCCGATGAATGCCCCATAGATGTCCCAGCAGCCTCATGAATGAGAACGTCAACCCCATCTGCCAGGCTTACCACTTCTTTACAGGGTTCTGTATCGCATGAATACGCCAAAGATTTATCCGTCTCAAGAAACTCTATGCGTAAGCCGATATTGGGTACGAGATGGTGGACAGGTGACGCAAGTATCCGATATTCCTGGTTTTCCATTACCAGTGTTTTTTCTTCTTCAGGCAATCGATGGAAACTAACTGGATAAAAATTCGGCCAGGTATCCCAATCATAGAATCCCATCATTTTTTCTATCCGCTCTATTGTATAACCCAGACCATAGATATTGAGTGGTCGCTTTCTCCCTTTTAACCACATACTCATCAATAGTAGCGGCACACCCGAGACATGATCCGGATGGAAATGAGTGATGATTATGTCGGTCAGGTTATCTAACTCCAATC
>DAOVXM010000501.1 GCA_030636125.1 Chloroflexota bacterium
GGACAACCTTGTTACTTTGGGCGGCAGGTGTGCAGAGTGTGGCTGCAGTTGGGGTGGGTCTTGCCAACTCATTCTGGGTCGCGGTTGCTCTATATTTAATAGTGATGGGCGCAAGCGGGGTGTGGATGCCGGTAAAGCAGGCTTATCTGCACAAGGTGACTCCCTCAGAGCAGCGTGCCACGGTGGTATCATTCGATTCGCTTTTCGCCAGTCTGGGTAGCATGTTTGGCCAGGCTGGTTTGGGGCGACTAGCCCAGGTGCAATCAATTGATGCAGGTTACGTTGTTGGGGGATTGTTTTCTGTCTTGGCAGTGCCAGTCGTGCTGGCGCTGCGTCGATTAGACGAGCCGGCTGACCGGTTCGTGGGTACCGCGGGTGTACAAGGCGCCTGCGCTGCGCAGGGTTTACCGAATGTCACTGCGGTTGATACCACCACACATGTGTTAAAAGGGGCAGATTGAACATTAATCCTATATCAGTTGTTCCCAGTGCTGCTAAGTTAAATTGATCGACATGGCACAAAGAACTGTGATGATCAATAAAATGAGTAAAAGTAGCGGGTATGCCCTGATTTTGAAATACCCATACTCAATTCTCCGTTTTTGGTGATCATACATCAATCGAGAGAGCCGAAAAAAGGATGTGTGGGGGTTTATGCCCCCACGCATACCCTTAGACTGGGCAATTCCCAAAGAGCCAAGTTGGGTTCTTGTGATTTCCAGTGGTATACTATTACCGGTTCCAATAAATTTGGATCATGTTCAATATCATCCTATTTAAGTCGCGTGGTTCTATATTTATCGGTGGATCAAAGTCTCAAGTTTTTACCTCAAATATCGTGTAAAATAGTGCCCGTTGCTCGTATCTCAATCGATAATTAGAGAGGAATATCATGTGCGCCTTCACAGAAAAATCTGTAGACGATCTTAACGTTCACTCCTGGTTGAAACAAGTTCATATTAGTTTTGTTCCTGGCCCCTCAGTGACACCGTTGTCCGAGGAAGTAATAAATAAGTTATTAGAGCAATTCCGATTGATGGGACATATCGTCCAGGATTCGCCAGATAACGATACTGATATCATTCTGACGACAACTGAGTTTGGTGAACCGATCCACTGGCGCAAGTGTCTTAGCTTGATTGGTCGGATGCGCTTCAACTATACCCATTCGCCGGTTATTTACACTCTGGTGAATGCGAAACCAGATGATTTCGAACGCATTCTTAATCATTTTGAGGCGGTATTGGCTAAAGATGAACTTGACCCGGCCGACTATGAGTTTGCGGGGCTTGCTCCAGAAGCCTATGATGTGTTATATAAGCAAGGAAAACGTGGTGGCGCCATCATGGCTCTCGAGCGATTAGTGCAGGCTCAGGCGAAGGGTATCCATATCTTACTATTAGTAGGAGATGAAAAACCCCAGACAATTTACCATTTTGATCTGGTTGGTGGTTACCCTCAAAGCCAAGCCACGGATGGGGATGCATTTTACCCGGATATTGTTCTACGCCTGGTTACCACAGTCAGTACACACGAGATAACAGAACATGAAGTGGTTGGAGAGTTGGTATCTCGTTCTACTTGGGATTCCCTGGAGACTCCAGGAGCTATGCATAATGCAGCCTTGAAGCTGGGCGAGCGAGATTTCTTTACAGAGATGGTGCGTATAGATGATATTGTGCAAGTCCCCGCTGTGCAGGATGCAGTCGCCAGTCAATATAGTGAGGGCTGTTTTGCCACATGGGATCCCACCATAGAGGGGCTGATCACCACAGTAACCGGCAGCGCTCGTCCGGTAGACAAGGGTAGCATAACTGAAGATGACCTGGCCATCATTGTTGGCATCCGCCCGGATGGACAGGGTGCGCAAATCCGCCATGTCGAAGGCAAGCGTAATGACCCTCCCTCATCTGAAGCGGTCGAGCTGATGGAAATGGATATATCATTACCAAAAATTGAACTTAGCTCAGGGGAAGACTTCGCCGGCGTCCCAGTCGCGCGTTCAAAATTACACGGTCATCGGGGTATCTCGGCATATAACCCGGATTTGGTGGAATATGTGCCGCTAGATCCCCCTTACTATAATTTTCCGGTGACTTGTGCGACAGAAGCTCAAGCGCGTGGTATCCACCAGGCCTTCGCCAGGTCAGAAGCTTTGAAGAATCCGGACGATCCACGCCAGGTTGTCTTTACTGTTCTGCCTACACACGGTGTGGTAATGGCCGAAAAATGGGTGCCAGGCAAGGTTCCTTTCCAGGTTATCTGGGAATACTTCGACGCCGGTCACCTGGTAGTTGACCCAAGCGTTCCTCAAGGGGTGATGGATTATTCTGAGGAGTCCGGAAGTATGGTCTTAGAATCCTGAAAGTGAAAGACAACAATTTCCAAGATAAAATCGTAATAATAACCGGTGCGTCCAGCGGTATAGGTCGCGTGACTGCAATTGAGATGGCAAAACGTGGAGCTCATGTGGCCTTAGCTGCGCGTCGTCAGAACTTACTGGAGGAAGTAGCTGCGGAGATTCGCGCAGTAGGGCAGGAAGCCCTGGTCCTGCCGACCGATGTCACGGATATCTCACAAATTGAACGGTTGGTAAGCGAGGTGGTGAATCATTGGGGGCGTGTAGATATCCTGGTTTCTAATGCTGGTCAATATATCCGCGCTCCAATTGAAAAGCTCACAATTGAA
>DAOVXM010000268.1 GCA_030636125.1 Chloroflexota bacterium
CGATAGTCTTGTGGGACTCGAATGGTGGTAGAAACCGGCGGGAGGATCGGGGCTTGGACTTCATAACCGCAAAGCACGGTGAGGAGCAGCATGCCTTGCAGAAAAACTGGCATCAAGAGGGTGCCTGAATTCAACTTTGTTATTGCCCATTGTTTCATAATAGTACCTCAGTATGTGGCCGAAAATACTGGTAATCGATTCTGCGATCAAAATCAAACAATTGGGGACACTTGATGGCACAGGTCATTTTACAAAGTACAGAATAAGGTGCAAGTTTTCCACTGGTATACCTTGTTGCGTATGTAATACATATTAACATATTTTGCAAATCATCAGAGCATCGCTTGAGAAATTCCTGGCTGAGCGTGGGTTGGCCAGGCCAAAAAAGCTTATCCTGACGAGCATTGCGGGTATCTATTCATTGGTAGTGGGGCCTTAGTTTCTATTTATTGCTATTATAATATTAGCGCTCTACTGCTTCACATCTCTCTAGTGTCCCTCCTGCTGCAGGTCCACCCACCTCAACCGCGTGGACAACCCTAAGAGCGGTGAGCTTTAGACAAAGCAAGCTTTCTCGTACTCAACAAGTTGGGTGATGAGGTACTTTGTGGACAAGACAGAGTTGTTAAGGCTGGTGACGGTGAGCTGCGTGGGTTTGGTGGCGTATTTTGTGGATGAGACTGGCCGTTCTTGGCCAGGCTATGGAAATTGACTTTTCTGGGCTAAACCAAAAAGAGGTAATATGGTGAGGGACACTCCTTGGTCACCTCGGACAAAGATAATAGTAACTGCCGCCATACTATTAGGTACAGTAGGGCTGGTGATTTTCCTTAATCCACTGCTGAATGCCTTGCTCATATCGGCATTATTAGCGTACCTGCTCGACCCACTGGTGCGCCTGCTCACGAAGCGTACTAGGATAACACGCCCCTGGGGAGCCAGACTGGTATTTGTGATCTTTATTCTGCTTTTAGTCAGCATCCCTGCAGCACTGGGCACTGTGGCTGTACAGCAGTTTGAGCGAATCAAGGCAGAGCTCGTGCAGGCTGGGGAAGTGTTGCAGCTTTGGATCGCCCAACCAATTGAACTGCTGGGATTTCGCCTCTACCCTCAACTCTTGTTGGATAACCTGGAACAGTCCGCAGGGAGTTTTCTTTCTGCCTTGCCTGGAGGCTCGTTCAATTTATTATCTGGTGTGACGACCAATTTGCTGTGGGGGTTTGTAATATTCCTCAGTCTATTCTACTTTCTCAAGGATGGCCCCAAAATAATTTCAAGGTTGGTCGGATTTGCACCAACTGAATACCAGGGTGATATTCAGCGATTGCTCGATGAGCTTGATGATGTCTGGGGTATTTTTTTGCGAGTGCAGTTGCTGATTTTCGTAGTTTTAGCGGTACTCATGGGGTCCGGCACCTTCTTAGTTATTTGGCTGTTCCGATCGGGTCTGCTGGCATTATCGCCCCTTGGTTTTATTGTGTTGTTGATCCTGGTCTATGCCGCTGCGCAACAAGTAGATAACCTCTGGCTCCGTCCCCAACTGATGGGTCAGCAGTTGCATCTGCACCCCGGGCTCGTATTTGCGGGTCTGACTGGTGCTCTGTTGGTGAGCGGGTTTCTAGGGGCGCTCTTGATCGTGCCCTTAATGGCCACTGTGAAGGTCCTTGGCGGATATATTTATTGCCAGTTGCTGGATTTGCCACCGTGGCCACAAGATGATCCAACAGAACCAGAAACTAATGGGGAAAAAGAAATCCTGACAGATAACGGGGTGGCATAAATCCAGATAATTCTTCCCCTCTAATCCTGCTTCCAACTCTTCCATCGTGACATGTTTTACATCTGCCATATTCCCGAATCTCCCTATCCAAGGTTGAGCAGTGATCGTTTGTTTATGCGTCATAGCCTGATTCTATCCAAGCATACTTTCACTGTTGACCAACATCAACTATAAATATGCGACCACTTGACGAGGGTGGTCCTCTTCTAGAAAAGGGAAAGCTGGATCTTAACCAGGAAAATCGGTTATTATAGAATATAGATGTAACGCTCATCCCAGGATGCAGCGTCCTCTTGCTAATATCGGTAAACTAACGGTAAAATTTTCACAAGAGGAAATAGCCCATAATTCTAGAAAGGAGCAAAAAAATGCAGCAAAGTGACAGTATCCCACACAGCCATATCGGTCTGGAGGCGCTTGGCTTCCGAAACTTGAAGCAGGTTTGCTGGAACCTTTCAACACCTCAGCTTTATGAAGAAGCGCTCAAACGCAGCGAGGGTGTCATGGCGCATCTCGGCCCGCTCGTGGTGCGCACCGGCCAATTCACCGGGCGGTCGCCAAATGATAAATTTATTGTCGATGAGCCGACCAGCCGCGACTATATCTGGTGGGGGAAGGTCAATCGACCTTTTGAGAGAGCGCGTTTTGATGAGCTGCATAGACGCATGTTGTCCTACCTGCAGTCGAAAGACGTTTTCGTCCAAGATTGTTGGGCAGGTGCAGATCCTGATTACACAATGCCTATACGTATCATCACGCAGTATGCCTGGCACAGCTTATTTGCCAGGAATATGTTTATTCAGGCAACACCCGAAGAGTTGGCGGTTCACGAACCAGAGTTCGTGGTCATAGACTGTCCTGGATTTCATGCCTATCCAGAACATGACAAAACCAATTCGGATGCTTTCATTCTGGTCGACTTTTCGAAAAAATTGGTCTTGATCGGCGGTACCGAGTACGCTGGAGAGATAAAAAAATCGATTTTCACAGCAATGAATTACCTGCTCCCGTATAAAGATGTTTTGCCGATGCATTGTTCGGCGAACATGGGACCGAAAGGAGACACCGCTCTTTTCTTCGGTCTGAGCGGTACAGGTAAAACCACCTTATCTGCTGACGCGACTCGCGTGCTAATTGGGGATGATGAACATGGCTGGAGCGAGAATGGCATCTTCAATTTTGAGGGAGGTTGTTATGCGAAAATGATTAAGCTATCACCCGAAGGAGAGCCAGAAATTTACTACACAACGCGCCGTTTTGGCACTATCCTGGAAAATGTGGGGATAAATGCCAGTACACGCATAATTGATCTTGACGACGCATCGCTAACTGAAAACACGCGTGGGGCTTATCCGATATCCCATATTCCCAATGCAACCCGCACAGGGCGTGGTGGACACCCTGACAACATTATCTTCCTGACGGCAGATGCCTTCGGCGTACTCCCGCCGATCTCGAAGCTGACGCCAGCGCAGACCATGTATCATTTTATTTCCGGATACACTGCCAAAGTGGCTGGCACAGAGCGAGGCGTTACCGAACCAGAGGCAACTTTTAGCGCTTGTTTTGGGGCGCCTTTTATGGCTCAACACCCAAATGTTTATGCGGAATTACTCGGCAATAAAATTGCCAAACATAATGTCAAGTGCTGGCTTGTGAATACCGGTTGGACTGCGGGCCCGTATGGGGTGGGGCACCGCATGAAGTTAGCCTATACACGGGCCATGGTCAACGCGGCTCTCAATGGTGAATTGGATAGTGTCGAGTATGTCGAGGATGCTGTGTTTGGGGTTCAAGTGCCGGCCAGCTGCCCCGGTGTGCCGGCTGAGGTCCTGATCCCCAGAAATACCTGGAGCGACAAAGCGGCATATGACGAGCAGGCTGACAAACTGGCCAGGATGTTTGTCGAAAACTTCAAGGAGTTTGCAGATCATGTCCCTGAGGATATCATCGCCGCAGAACCTGAGGTTAGTTAATGGCTCTTTGAGATTTTCCGTGGTGATTTACCAGGGGGGTTGCGGGCGTAGGCCCGCAACTCCCCAGAGTGAAGATTGGGGGGGATCTATAAAGCCCCTAGTTGATAAATCGCTTTTTATATCGGTTAATATGAATTAATTGTTTATTATCCGATCTAGCTACCTGTCCTTTTGTAGCGGATAGGTCGCAAGAGTGCCTGGTCAAATTCAGCCATACGCTCTTGACCTAATGAGACCAGAACCTGGTGTACGTTATCGGCATCCGCACATAATTGGGCAATATCTACCCCGCGGCATGTGTCCGGCAAAGGGTCGATCCACTGGCGCACCCGTAAAAACATTTTAATTGCGCCCCGGTAGTTGCCCCGCTCGATTTGTAGATAGGCGACCGCTATTTGTAAAATAGCCCGGTATAGCTCCCGTCCCGCCGATTGGTCCTCATTCCAGGCGTCTTCCAAAGTCTCATGCGATTGGAAATATTCGCCACGATTGAATTCTTCTATCCCTTTGACCCCCAAAACGGATAATTCCTCCTGGCAAGCCGCCTCGATCTCGCCATAGTCAGGAATCCGGGCATGCTTCTGAATTAGATGCGGCAGATCAGACACGAATCGCGATCGAGCGAGAACTACATCCGCTCCTGCAGATTTGGCAGCTTTTAATGTGTCGACGTCAACATGTGCCCCAAAACAAATCATGGGAATCCGCCGTGTCGCCGGCGCTGACTTGAGGATCGGAATCCATTTAACCCAGGGAATATTTACATTTCCAAGATCGAAGATCATCAGGGATGGCTGCCAGCGAGTAAGTTTTTCCACCAAGGCAGCGCCTTGACCAGACAAATGCTCCGCTAACTGTCGCTCGGGGATATGCTCTTCTGGTGGGGCGATATCGTCTTCGTGCTCGATGAATTTGACACGATAGTTCAATTTACGAGCCGTAGTCTCGATCTTAACGGTAAACATCAGTTCCGCAATAAAGGCGAGGATGAGGGGAGATGGATGAGTGGAATTCATAATCTATCTAAATCTGTAACAACTCAGGCTTTGGTGAGAAATGTTCTCCCTA
>DAOVXM010000417.1 GCA_030636125.1 Chloroflexota bacterium
CGTTTCGATCAGACGCTGCGAATCTTTGAGTATGAATTCTTCCTCTTCGACCAAACTATCCGGGGGTAATCCTCCCTTGCTCTCGCCGAGACTCATCGAACCGCGCGCAGCGTGAAGCCGCAGACCAATTTCGGAGGCCGATTCTATCTCGTCATCCAGTCGAGAACCGTTTGGGTACAGGTACAGGTGATCAGAGGCGGTCGTGCAGCCCGAAAGAGCCAATTCTGCCAGCGCTGTTTTGGTCGAGACGCGGATATCATCGGGTGTCATCCGAGCCCAGATAGGGTAGAGGGTTTTCAGCCATTTAAACAAGTTTGCATTTTGGGCGGCTGGAACTACTCGTGTCAGCGTCTGGTAGAAATGGTGATGGGTGTTGATCAAGCCTGGAAATAAGATATGCCCTGAAAGATCAAGCACCTCATCAGCAATTGATGGAAGCCGCGAAGTTGGTCCAACCTTTTGGATAAAACCATCGGAAATAAAAAGACCACCGTCGGGAATTTCCCGGCGATGATCATCCATGCTAACCAACAACGTCGCGTCGCGTATAAGGAGTGTGGTCATATAGATTTATTGATTGTATTTTATGTCGAGTATATTATTTAATGCAAATGCAGCTGACTGTGTTATGAGCTGCACTGGACCCTAAATTTAATTGTCTGACAATATTAGTTTATCAAATAAATATTTGGATGTCAATTGTCTGACAAATCATTGTCTGACAAATTTTTCACAAACTAAATCTGGAATATTTGGAGTAAAATTGTTCCGTAAATTGTTTCAGGATGACAGCAAGAATCGGGTGGTCAGGTGTTTTGTTTCATATAGAATGATGTGTAGTAATTAAACCATAACAAGGAATTGGAAGGAATATCTATGAACCTCACAGCACCCGATTACAAACAAATGACCTCAGATTATATAATCGTCGAACGCGCGATTGGATATATGGAGCGAAACTACAAGCGTCAGCCTTCTCTGGAAGAAGTTGCCAACAGCGTTGGTTACAGCCAGTATCATTTCCAGAGGCTTTTTTCACGTTGGGTGGGTATCAGCCCCAAGCGGTTTCTGCAATTTCTGACCAAAGAACATGCCAAGCAGCTTTTGGAACACCATGAATCTTTATTGGATGTCGCATTTCATTCGGGGTTATCTGGTCCGGGACGCTTGCACGATCTGTTTGTGACGTGTGAAGCTGTCACACCGGGTGAATATAAATTGCGCGGGGAGGGGCTTTCTATCCACTACGGATTCCACCACAGTCCGTTCGGTGAATGTTTAATCGCCGTCACCGAAAGAGGTGTATGCAGCCTGATATTCCTTCAGGATAACGATCAAGATAAAGCGTTGCGGTATCTGGAAAGCTACTGGCGGCGGGCAAACATCCAAGAAGGTGCAGAACGCACCTCGCTCGTAGTGGAGAAAATATTTCCCACTTATACGGGTGGGGAACCTGTTTCACTGCCCATCTTCCTGAGCGGTACAAATTTTCAGCTCAAGGTTTGGGAGGCACTGCTGCAGATCCCGGCTGGAAGCGTTGTTTCTTACCAGGATATCGCTAGGCGCATCGGCACGCCAGACGCTTACCGCGCCGTGGGGAGTGCTGTGGCTCAGAATCCGATCCCGGTGATCATTCCCTGCCATCGCGTTATTCGGAAGATGGGCGCCTTTGGTGAATATCGCTGGGGTGCTTCCCGCAAAAAAGCCATCTTAGGATGGGAAATGGCTAAAAGCGCAGCATGAAGACTCGTATCTGGGTGGCGTTGCTGGTTATTTATCTGGTGTGGGGGGCCACATACCTGGCGATTCGCCTAGCTGTGGAGCATATGCCGCCTTTCTTGATGGCTGGCAGCCGCTTTTTAATAGCCGGTTCGGTGTTATTTATCTGGCGCAGATTGGCGGGGGACGAAACACCCAAATTAAAGGAATGGCGTATAGCTGGCATCATCGGATTATTCTTCGTCCTTGGCGGTAACGGGGGCTTGACCTGGGCTGAACAAATGGTGCCGTCTGGAATCGCAGCACTGGTAATCGCTACTTCTCCGCTATGGATGGTGGTGATAGATCTGGTCTTACCCGGGACAAAGAAGCCGAATCTGCTCGCTGTCCTGGGAGTACTGGTCGGGTTTATCGGGATTTTTATCTTGATTGGACCGCAGCAGTTTTTGGGGGTGAGCAGTGAATTGCATCCTGTTGGGATTTTTGTGCTTCTCTTATCAGCCCTTTCGTGGGCGGTGGGTACGATTTATGCGCGTGAGGCTGCGCGGCCGTCTTCAGCAATTATGAGGACCAGTATGCTCATGCTGGTTGGCGGTGGGGTCCTATTCGTCCTGGGTATCATAACAGACGAATGGCGCCTTGTTGATCTAACCGCTATACCTGCCGTATCCTGGGCAGGTTTCTTATATCTAATCCTCTTCGGATCTTTCGTGGGCTTTGTTACCTACAACTGGCTTCTGCGTGTGGCTCCAACCCCCCTGGTCTCGACTTACGCATATGTGAATCCCGTAATCGCAATTTTATTAGGGACATTTCTGGTTAACGAACCCCTGACAACGCGTATCATCATAGCCGCGGTCGTCATCGTGTTTGCGGTCGTGCTGATCAACTTCGCCATGCACCCCAGATCTCAACCTGAAGATCAAACCGTCTATGCACCAGGGGTTAATGATTAAAATCCAGGTATATTTAATTATGGGTGGATACTGGGGATTAATGTATTACGGGAATGCTCAATACGCTTCCGATATGGTTTGAATCTCCCCTTCAGCCCAGGCTCTTTGAAAAGCCGAGATAACATCTGGGTCGTATTGTTCGCCTGCCCAGCGCAGGAGCTCTTCGTTAGCTTCCTGCAGAGAGACAGCACTTCTGTAGGGGCGATCGGTGGTCATGGTATCAAACGTGTCTACGACGGCTACGATTCGGGCGCCTTCGGGAATATCTTTGCCCGATAACCCTTCCGGATAACCCTTGCCATCCCACCGCTCGTGATGGTACCTCACGATTGGGACTGCACCTGCCAGGTATGGGATGTCCGTGATCATCTCTGCACCTCCAACTGGATGTCTCCTCATTTCTTCCATTTCCTCATCATTCAGCGAGGAGGTTTTTAGGAGTGTGCTTTTACGTATGTGGATTTTACCGATGTCGTGTAAAATTGCGCCATAGCGGAGATGCTCTAATTTGCTTTCGTTCCAGTCCATATGAGCGCCTACTGCCAGGGCGTATTCCGTGACGCGCTCCACGTGCCCACCGGTGTATGTATCCCGAAATTCGATGGCTTTTGCCAGAGCAGTGAGGCTTGCCAGGTAAGCCTGCTTAAGTTGAGCTATCTTTAGCTGACTTGTGCGGGCAATCCGCGAGCGCACATTAGTGACTAATTCCTCGCGCCCGATCGGTTTGACCAGGTAATCCTCGGCCCCTAGATTCTTGCCAGCGATGATATCTGCCGTTTCTGCCCGTGCGGTCAGGAAGATGAAAGGGATAGTGACCCAAGCAGATCGATCGCGCACGGCTGAGAAAAGTTCAAATCCATCCATTACCGGCATAGAAATGTCCGCCAGGATCAAATCGGGTGTGACCGCTTCCATTTTACTCAGGGCTTCA
>DAOVXM010000405.1 GCA_030636125.1 Chloroflexota bacterium
ACCGCAGTATATTGGTGCATTGAAAGTAATTTCGCAAGCTTCGCAAGGTGTGGACACCCAACAATTTATTTGTGAATGTACTTAGCTAGCGGAGATGGCGGCCTCCTCTTCGGGCTCTTTTATGTTATTGTTGGTCCCGTCAGGTTGCAAATGCCCTTGCCCTTCTAGGAAATCGATGATCTTGCGGGCATTTTCTTCAGGAGTGGTTTTCACTGTATAGAGAGTTATTTCGGGATCGGTAGGAGCCTCGTAGGGATCGTCTACTCCTGTGAAGCCGGTAATCTGACCCCGGCGAGCACGAGCGTAGAGTCCTTTAACATCGCGCGATTCGCAAACTTCAATTGGCGTGTCAACGAAAATCTCGATGAAGCGGTCTTCGCCAACCATCTTGCGAGCCTCATTACGAGTGGCACGATAAGGGCTAATAGCAGCACAGATTACCGTGCCCCCATGACGGGCAATCTCACCTGCCACAAAACCGATGCGCAAAATATTTGTATCGCGATCTTCGGGGGAAAAGCCAAGACCTTTAGACAAATGAGTACGCACAACGTCGCCATCCAATACGGTTACTTGCTTGCCGCTTTCGAGTAAGAGCGAAGTGAGAATTTCCGCGGTTGTTGACTTGCCAGAACCACTCAAGCCGGTGAACCAGACACAAAATCCCTGTTTGTGGCGCGGCGGGTACATTTGTTGCAGGATATCAGCCGTTTCTACACGGGTGAACCACTCGGGTAGTGTTTTTCCTTTGGCTAGATAGTCCTCGCGCACCTCGGTGCCGGAAATTGAGAAGATACGTGCGTCCTCGGGTACTTTGTCCTGCTCCTCATAACGCTCATCATCGGCAAGATAAACTAAGGTCTTGAACTCTACTGGCTGAACGCCGATCTCTTCTCCGTATTGAGTCAGCATCATCTGGGCCTCATAAGGTCCGTAAAAAGGCCTGCCGTGACTGTCCTTACCTGGTCCAGCGTGGTCACGGCCGATGATGAAATAGTTGGCTCCAAAATTGCGGCGGATTATGGCATGCCAGAGAGCTTCGCGTGGTCCAGCCATGCGCATCGCAAGCGGCAGTAGGCTCAGTAAAGTTTGGTTATTTTCGTAATAATTCTCGGCCAGGGAGCGGTATACACGCACACGCGTGTAGTGATCGACATCACCTGGTTTGGTCATCCCCACCACGGGATGGATCAGCAAGCTGCCGTTGACATCCTCTGCTGCACGCTTGGTTAATTCCTCATGGATGCGATGCATTGGGTTGCGAGTCTGGAAAGCGACCACATTGGCATTGCTCATCTTATCTAAACTGGCGCGCACCTGGGCTGGGGTACGGCGCAGTTCAGCAAAATCATAATACTTGGGAAGATCAATCATCTTTAGTTCACCTGAGACATAAACCTTGCCCCAGCGCACCATTTCAGAGATCAGTGGGTGGCGGGTATCGGTTGTACCTAATACCAGGCGCGCTTCCCGCTGCGGGTCGTAGTGATAGACTTCCTCAATTCGCATGACCGCCAGTGTGTTATTACGGGCATCACTGAGGGTGATTTGCTCGCTCCAGCTTGGTAAATCGCTTTCATCTACTGGTAATGTGATTGGAATAGGGAATAGTGTGCCATCGGTTGTGCGCATTTCAGTCAGCACACGCTCGTAGTCTGCTTTGCCCATGAAACGATCGATGGGAGAGAAGGCGCCAGTTGCCAGCAGCTCCAAGTCGTTGAGCGAACGGGCAGAAATTTGAATAGATGGCAAACGGTTAGATTTTTCAATTAGCTCCTGACGTTCTTCTCCGGTGACCATCAGGTCGACTAGTTTCTCTCCATAGGGGCTAACCAATTTGCTGTTTTCTTTTGTCATTGTTTACGTTCTCCTTATGATAATGAATTATTGCGTCTTAGTTTTTGGCGTGCTTTTAGCTCGCTTGGGTAAACACGTTTTTGACCATCGCCTAGGGCGTTCTCAATCACGCGTATGTCTCGTACTAGCCGCATCAAACCCCATGGCTCGACCGAGGCAGCTTGGTCGCTACCCCACATGGCACGATCAAGGGTGATGTGGCGCTCGATGAAGTCAGCACCGAGAGTCACCGCAGCAAAGGTGGCTTGCAGCCCCACCTCGTGTCCTGAATAGCCGACGGGGCAGTCGTATCTATTCTGTAATGTTTGGATCATACGTAAATTCAATTCCTCTGGCGGGCAGGGATAAGTGCTGGTGCTGTGTGCGATCAGCAGGTTATCGGTGCTCAAAAGGTTTATCGCAGCCTCGATTTCCTCGAGGGTGGACATTCCAGTTGAGAGGATGATGGGACGTTTGGTGCTTTTTATTTTCTTGAGCAGCGGATCATCAGTCAGTGAAGCGGAGGCTACCTTGTAACAGGGCGGGGTGAATTGTTCGATAAAGTCCACCGAGTCTTCATCCCAGCATGAAGCAAACCATAAGATACCTTTTTCCTTTGCATAGCGATCAATCTCGGCATATTCCTCGTAACCGAATTCAACCTTGTGTCTGTATTCCAGGTAGGTCATAAACCCCCAGGGTGTCTCGCGCTTTACGTTTTGGTACTCGGGGGGAACGGACTTTTCAGGGGTGCGTTTCTGAAATTTCACCGCATTGCAGCCAGCCATGACGGCGACATCAATCAGTCGTTTAGCAATGCTCAAATCGCCGTTATGATTGATCCCAATTTCACCTATGATAAAGGTTGAATAATCCTCTCCAACCCACCGTTCTCCAATTTTAATTGCTTTTGGCATGGATTCTCCTTGATATAACTGGTTCTCCTCTTGTCTGGATAAGCCGAAGTATGTAACGTCCTAGCGCTGGCAGTTATTCCACGCTCAGACGCTTCATAATCAAGTCACAAATCTCGCGGATGGCACCGTTTCCGCCATTGTGTTCTAGTACCAGGACAACTTGTTTAAGAACGTCAGGATGAGCGTCAGCGACCGCAACGGCGCAACCAACTTGGGTCATGCAAGACAGGTCATTAACGTCATTGCCGACGTAAATCACATGTGCGGGGGCAATGCCTTTCTCAGCCAACCATTGCTCTAGGACTGCACCTTTATTTTTTATCCCATGCAGGCAGGGAATCCCCAATTTGTCGGCGCGCGCCTGAACCACAGGGTTTGGCTCGGAAGATAGAATCAATATAGGTAAACCTTTCTTCTTAAGTTGTCCGATACCCCATCCGTCGCCGCGGTCACTCAGCACGGCTTCGCGCCCGTCTTGGAAAACGATAACTTTGTTATCCGTAAAAACACCGTCAAAATCGAGCGCCAGAGCGGCTATGGGCTCGGGCAGCAGGTTGAGCTTTTCTGCCTCCTGTTGTTCACGGATCAGCATTTCAGCGATTTGAAAATCCACTGGCTCATCAATCTCGAGTCGCCGCTCGTGGGGCATTACATACACGGCGGTTTTACCGAAGAAACGGTGCTGGGCTTGGATAAAACCATCCGCTTTCATGGCGTATACAGCACCCGTTTCCAGATATTGTGGCTCACGTTCCTGGCGTAGTGGGCGTATTCGCTTATCGTGGTTGATACCTTCAACATTGCCATTTGGTAGCGTTCGCCATAAGAAGTAGTGGAAGGGGATGACTGCCAGGGAGGAATCGGCTCCCTCATCTAGAAGTGCCTGGATAGTGCCATCGATATCCTCGGCCAGCGTTAAAGGAGAGGTGCATTGCAGAAA
>DAOVXM010000180.1 GCA_030636125.1 Chloroflexota bacterium
ATTGAAAAGAAGGAAGACGATTCCCATGACTAGTCGATACGAGCAAGAACAACCTGTAGACCCCCAATTGGATGAATTGCTGGATCTTTTACGTCCAACTCCGTCGATGGAACCTGAGATGTTTGCCCGCGGGCAGGCGAAGTTTTTGACAGAGATGGATGCATTGTTTGGACCTTTACCCAGCTCAGCCTTATCAAGGTTGACTGGATGGATTTCTACTCTATACCAACCAAAGGAAAAATTTGTTATGGCTACCTCAAAACAAAAATTCGTTTTCGGGACATTAGCAGTCCTTATTGCTGTCTTTGTACTTGTATTCGGTGGAGCGTCTGCAACCGCATACGCTGCCCAATCCTCATTACCAGGTGACGCGCTCTACCCGGTTAAGACCGGCCTCGAACAAACTCAGGTCAGGCTCTCCAGTGATGCCGCTGACCAGGCCGAACTGCAACTCGAGTTCGCCCAACGGCGGCTGCAAGAGATCGCCGCGCTGATCGATGAAGGCCGTTTTAATGATATTGAAACTGCTACTGGCGAGTTCGAATATCACCTCCAGCAAGCTATCGATGCTTTACAATTTGTTGCGGTGGGAGACCCGGCCCGGGCCGAAGACCTGGCTGCCAAGATTACCTCCGCTCTCTCTAGCTATGCCAGCACCTTAAGCGGGATGATGGCAAATGTGCCAGAGGCCGTAATACCGGCCTTCGAGCGTGCTTTTCTGGCTTCCCAGCCTGCTGGTAGCGTAGCTGATGATGAAGAGATCGAGTTTACCGGTCTGGTTGAAGCGATTGGTCCAGATTCCTGGACTGTTGCCGGGCGCAAACTCAGTATCAGCTCCCAAACGGAGATCAAAGGCTCGATTGAAGTTGGCGATATGGTCAAGGTTCATGCTTATAAGTCGGGAGATGGAACATTATCCGCACGCGAGATTGAACCTGTTATCGAAGATGAAATAGCTGAGGAACTCAATGAAAATGGCGGAGACATTGGAGACATTGATGATGATGTTTTCGGCAATGATAATGAGAACCTGAATGGCGTTGAAAACGAAAATGAAGATTTAGATGATAACTTCAATGATAATGATGATGATATTGATAATCTGAACGGTGATGACTTCAACGATAATGATGATGACGATAGTAATTCCAATGATGATGGCGATAATGGTAACGACAACGATAATGACGACAATGCCAACAGCGATAATGATAACGAGGGTGGCGATGATGATGACATTGGCAATGATAATAGCGATGATGGCAGCGGGGACGACAACAGTAATGATGGTGGCGATGATAATGATAATGGTGATAGTGACGACAATAGCAATGACGACAACCACAACGATGGAGGGGATGACGACGACAATTCTAATTCATAAGCGTGCGTGGGTTAGGAACAGTTACCACTAGAGCATGTCAGTCCTCAAAAAGCCTCTCATCCGAGAGAACCAATCGCCAGTAATGATTAACTAAAGCGTGGGCTACAGATCTGCCGGTCTGTAGCCCACTTTTCCCTGAGGAATTGTAATGACCAGTAAACTTTCGCACAGGTCAAGGGAGCTATATGGTACTATTCCGGACATGGGTCTGGTACAGCGCCTCAGTTCAGTCTTTGCCCGGCGTACTTTGTTGACCGGGATTTTATTGGGGATTGTTATTGTGGGGTTTTTAGCTTTGGTGCAGTTCTCTACACCTGACCTGGCTGGAAATGATGGCTACTACCACATCAAATTTGCCTACCTGATGCGCACCGAAGGCTTACAGCCGGATTTTCCCTGGCTACCGCTGACCATTCTCAACGCGCGCGAGTTCTCCGATCACCATTTTCTCTACCATATAGCCCTGATCCCTTTCACCTTTGGTGATCTGCGGATGGGCGCCAAGTGGGCCAGTGTGGTCTTTGCCAGCCTGGCCTTTTTAAGCGTCTGGTGGTTGTTGTACAAGCAGCGTGTACCATACGCTGCCTTGTGGACGTTAGGACTGCTGGCGGTTTCAGAGGCTTTTATCTACCGTATGAGTTTGGCGCGACCGCCAGCACTATCCCTGGCAATCTTGGTCATTGGCCTGCATTGGATGCTTACCCAGAAATATGTGCGTTTAATCCCACTGGCTTTCGTCTATGTGTGGTTGTACGACGCTTTCCCTTTGCTCATATTGCTGGCGGGAATTTACACCCTCTCCGTGTGGTTACTTGAGCGTCGTTTGAACCTTTATCCTTTGATCTATACCGGTATCGGGGTTGTACTTGGACTGTTTCTTAAACCCTACTTTCCACATAATGTCATCTTCCTGTACCGTCATATCTTTCCAAAATTGACGGAGACCACCTCCGTCGGTGTGGGCAGTGAATGGTACCCTTATAAAACCAACCAATTATTGGAGAACGCTCCCTTAGCTTTATTGGCCTTCTTTGCGGGCGCATTCGCTTTGGGATTACGCCAACGGCGCATGGAAGTTAACATAGCAACCAGCTTTTTGGCGGCGGTCTTATTTGGAATGTTGGTGTTCCAATCCCGGCATTTCATTGAATACTATCCGGCTTTTGCCTTGATTTTTGCCGCCCTGGCCTGGAGTCCTTTGATCACTGGGAGAGAGGAGCGTAGAGAGGTTGATCAGGGGGCGGTCTCAGAGTCACGTTTCAAGATGATACCGGGAACCTGGGTTTTTTTCGTTAAGCGTTCGATTCCAGCCCTGTTGCTGATTCTTGTCCTCGTTCCGGGGATGTGGATCACATTCAAAGAGGCCAGGTCCGATCTGCAAGGCTCCAAGCCTTATGGGTTGTATGCTCAGGCCTCCGCCTGGTTAGAAGCCAACACCCCCGCCGGTGCGCGTGTTTTTCAAACCGACTGGGATGATTTTCCGCGTTTGTTTTTCTATAATACCCACAACACTTACCTGGTTGGGCTTGATCCAACTTATATGCAACTGTATGATGCCGAAATGTATGAGTTGTGGGTGGACATTACCGAAGGTGACGTCGAACAACCTTCAGACATTATTTACTCACAATTTGGTTCTCAATATGTGATGACCGATCTGAAGCATAAGGACTTTCTGCGGCGCGCTGAAGATGATGCCGGGTTGAGGGAGGTTTATCGCGATTCCGAGGCGGCGATATTCGAAGTCCTGCAATAGACTTTTTTACACAATGAAAACAGGGCGTTGTATCAACCAGCGCCCTGTTTTTTTATGCACTCGTTTTAGGTCGTTTATGGCATCATTGCACCCAATTTGAGAGCACAGTCAAGGTGCGTCCTGACTGGACAGGATCGTTATTGGGCATGTGAACACGGAAATCATGGGCGCCCTCCATACCTGCGTGCATGGTGAAGCTCATCGATAATGTGGTTTCTTGACCTGGTTTGAGGACCATCGTACCGATGGTCGGTGTGGGTGGTCAACACCCCACTGCTAGCTCAACATACGGCGCCTTGGTGAATTGCAAGGGCTGGTCGCCAACATTTGCCAGCGTAAAAGTCGCTTTTACGAACTCACCTACCTTAACATCACCAAAATCCATAAAATCTTGATCGACTTTAAGGCTTGGCGCACCGCTTACCTCTAGCGGTACAGTAGCTTTATCGGATTGATCACCGCCCTTGATCAGAATTGCCCCCACTACGAGCATAATCAAGCCGCCCGCTGCCAGTAGAAGCACCATCCAATTCCTATTGCTTCCCTTTCGTTTCGATTCTTTAGACCTGTAAGATTTTTTTGATTTCATGGATTTACCTCCGTTTCGAATTGGAATGTCCAAAGATAATCCACCAGCGAGCGTATTTGCTCACTGGTGAAAATTGGTCCCCAGTAGGGCATACCGGTCCCCATTCCACCGCGGATGATTTTGCCCTCTAGCAGAGCGGGGCTTGCTCCCAGCATTTGATTGGCGGCGGTAAAGTCAGGGGGTGCCACGATGCTGTGACCATCAATTTCCTGATTGTGTGTTTCAACTGGTTTCGCCATTACGCCGTTACCCTTGCCATTTTCACCGTGACAGGCGGCGCAATTCTCTGCGTAGAGTTTACTTCCTGTGGCCAAGCGATCCTGGGTGGTATTCTTTTGCCAGATCAGCGCCACCAGATCCCATACTTGTTGGTCACTTAAACCTTGCTGGTTTAGATCCTGTTGCAGGTCCAGCCAGGTTTCCGCTGGAGTTTGGGTAAGATAGTACTGGTCGCTGAAGTAATGTTCGGGAAGCTTTACTTCCAGTGATGCCCCACGTTTGACTGAAGGGCGGCTTGAGGGTAAATCATGTGTCGGGTGGGGAGCATCGATATCCAAGCCGAGCGTGACGAAAAGGGGTTGGGTGGTTTTCTCAGTGCCAATTTGTTCGCTGGATGATCCACTGGGTGTGCTAACCTCGATTATGCCTCGCATGCGCCAATGGTTGAGCCCGCACCAGCGCGTGCAGTAGTAGGTGTACTTGCCCGGTTGGTCAAAGATTAATGTGGTCTCAACGATCTTGCCTGGCACCAAATCAATCGCGGGTTGTTCACTTTGACCAATTGCAAAGCCATGTACAACATCGTCAGAGACGAGGCGCAGATGGAGCGGCTGGCCGGCCTCAATTATTATGTCAGTTGGGGACCAACCTCCATTTTGCGGCATCTTGGCGTGAATTTCGACAACCCTCTCACCAAAGTGGTTTTCTGCACTCCAGCGCGCCCCGACCAACGCCAGTGGAATGCTCAATATAGCGATAGCAAGAAACCATCGTGCTACCCTTTCTGAGGTTGCTCTTGAAGGCTTAGTCTCGTTCATTATGCAACCAATAATCCCATCAGGATAGCTGTTACGACTAAACAATAAACCATCACCGGGAAGGCGCTACGGTTTGGAGCCTGTGCATTGGGCCTAATCTGTGAATGTTTTTTAACACTAAGCTGGACAGCAGTGCGACGTGCGGTCTGGCTTGCCCAAAATAATCCAGCAATCAGAATTCCAACTTGAAGCATAGGAACCACCTGGGTCAAATAAGGACTCCATGTCGCTTCCGCTGTGCCAAATAGGTCCCAACCCCAACCTAGTGGGTCGGATAAGGCAGGCAACAGATAAGAAATATTGACGAGCACAAATGACAGGCTGAAGGCAATCCAGGCTGTCAGACCCAATGGCACCAATGCATAGGCAAAGGCAACGAAGGGCTTTTTGAGTGGCTGCCAAAACAAGCTGGTGGGAAGATGCCTGTTCGTCCGCTTATCAGCCAGATATTGGCCT
Organism: Chloroflexota bacterium; assembly: GCA_030636125.1. The sequence goes on from DAOVXM010000180.1 coordinate 5,223, forward strand.
AAGGCAACACAAAGGTAGAATGTACCGGGGAGTACGACCAATATAAAACCCAGGAATATGGCCGCGTAGAGTAACCAATTCGGCGAGCCTACCGAATAAGCCGCTGATTTGAGCTTTCCCCATGGTCCCAACATGATTGCTGAATAAGCAATGGCTGAGCCGAGCATAATAAAAGCTTTGAGAGCTTCGTCCAATCTGCGGCCTCTAACTTGTTCTATATCGGATCCAAAGGAACGTAAGTTAACAGCAATATTGTCATATGGGCAGGTCCGCAGGCATTCCATGCAAGTTCCACAGTTTGTGTTCTTCACCAAGCCAGCGGGAAAAACCTGCCAGGGGCAGCCATAACCATCGGCGTTTCCGGTGTAACAAGTTTTTTTAGTGTGGGTGGCGCACAGGTGAGTATCTTTGACTCTCAATTCGATTGGTGCTAATTGTGAATAAAGACCGATGAAACCACCCACTGGGCATAAATAGCGGCAAAAGGCGCGTCGCTCAAAGATCAAGCTGATGGCAATGGCTAAAACTAATAACACTACTAGCACGAGGGATGAGACCAGTGGTTGGGTTAGTATCACAGCGCTAAACAGGGCGATGAGAATAAAAGCCCCATTTTGCAGCCAGATATTGCGTAGTTTGTTGGGCCAGCGACGTGATAATCCATTTCCAGCCTGCCGGGGGCTGAGGAGAGCGCCTTGCTGGAGCCACTCGCCTGGCATGGGGATTGGGCATATGCTGCACCAGCCGCGACCAAAGACTGGAACGGCGAACAATATCAAGAGGGCCCACCAGCCAATCCA